>JBBDNX010000767.1:0-9940 GCA_040877345.1 Pirellulales bacterium | reverse complement strand
CAGCGCGGTGCCCTGGCCGCCGCAACCGATGGCCCCCATGACGATCTTTTCACCGTCCTCGGCGGCGCCGGCCGAGCCGGCCCAATCGAGCGCCGCGGCTCCGGCGACCAGTCCGGTCTGCTTCAGGAACGACCGGCGGCTGCTTTCGGACATGGCACAATCTCCTTATAGTTGGCGTGTTTTGTCTACCGGCCGGCCGGCTCGAGCCGCAGATCGGACTCGTCGATTTCGACCGCCAGGCCACCCTCCGGAATCGGCAAGTCGAGCGTCCAGAGCACTCCCTGGCAAACCAGGCGGCGATAGGCGGTCAGCCGCCAGTTGTCGTGAAAGTGCAGGCCGCTGAACCCGAACGAACGGCCCCCGTCCTCGCGCTGCCAGGCCCAAGCAACGGTTTCCTGCCGGCCTTCGATCGGCAGGGTTGCCAGCGGCGTGACACTGCCGGCCGGCTGCGCCAGCTTGAGTTGATAGTAGAACTCGTCGTGGACGACCAGCGGTTCGAGGCCGACCGTCGCCGGGTGCTCGGCAAACTCCAGGCGTTCCTCGATGACGGTGAAGCGGCGGTCGGGCCCGCCGTGGCAGCCGCCCAGCAGCTTGACGAAGCCCGCGATCGGTTCGGCCTCGCGCGTGCCCATCGCCCAGTGCAAGGCGGCCAGGCCGCCGCCCCGCGCTGCCAAGCCGGCCAGGGCGTCGCGCCGGCGTGGGTCGGCCTGGGTCCACTTGGCCCCTTCGGAAAGGAACAGGACCACTCCGTCGGCCTTGGCCAACAGTTCCGGCCCCTCGCTGAACGGATCGTCGGCCCGGTGGATCGACACCTCGAGGCCAGGCACGGGGCGTAGGCACTTTTCCAGCACCCGCAACCCGGCCATGTACTCATGCGTGGCGGGGGGATGGCCGTCGGGCCCTTGTCCCAGCAACAGCAGCCGTTTTGGCTCAGGCTCGCCCGCCCAACCAAAATGAGCGGGCAGCACGAAGAAGAGCAGGGCAAACGCGCGCATCCAGGCCAGATACTCACCACGAAGGCGCGCAAGGAACCGAGTCAGGCGGTGGGTCCCGGGGCCTTGTTCTTTGGGCTTGGGTTCCTCCCTAAGCGCGCCTAACACTAACCCGACGCGCAAGCGAGGGATTCCCGGAAGTCGTTTAGCTCCTCGCTTGCGCGTCGGGTTAGTATGGGTTGTGTTAGGCGCTCTAAGTCCAAAGTCCCAAGATCCAAGACCGCCTTTGTTCTCCGTCATTTTCTTGCCCTCCCGGACATCACGGGCAGGGGCGCGCCCAGCGTATCGCCGTTGGGCTTGAAGCCGCCGCCATCGACGTCGACGTAGATCGGGTTGGATACCGCGATCGGCATGTGCTTGCCATAGTCGGGACCCATCACCGGGCCGAGCGTCGATTTCTCGCCGGCGGCCGCCACGATCACGTGCGTGTCGGCCTGGAGCGCGAGCGGAATCTCCTGGTCGAACTTGATTGTACCGCCCGTGAACCGCTCGGGGGTCTCGCTGCGGGTGAAATTGAGCTTCTCGTCCGGTCGGCCGTTCAAGAACACCTGCACGCGGTCGATGTCGAACCAGTTGGGACATTGCACGCGCACTCGCAGCGTGGCTTTTCCTGAGGGGGCCTGCACGTCGTCGCCGGCCGTGCCGCTTGTGCCGGCCGCCTGCGTATTGTCTTGCTCGCTTGCGGGTCCCTGCTGCCCGCCGGCGGCCGGGTCGATCTCGTCGGCGGTGAGCAGCACTTCCATGTACGGCCCGCTGGTCATGATCACGTGGCCGTGCTCGGCGGCGTGCACCATCTGCATGGTGTCGATCTCGGCCGGGTCGTCCGTGGTGCTCTTGAGATACACGCGCAGGAAACCCGATCCGTGGAAGTTGTAGTGCGCGTCGGTATTGACCACGCCGGGAATGCGGTGTCCCTGGTTGAGCAACTGCAGCCAGTTGAAGATCGTGTTGTTGCGCACCTGCGTGCCGAACGTGATGGTCGGCCCCTGGAGAATCCATTGGGGCGGATGGACCTCGATCACGTCCATGAATTGAAACGATTTGCTGAAGCCGCCGTCGGGCTGGCCGTCGCCGTCCTTGTCGAAGAACAGGTGTCCCAGGTCGGGGTGGTTCTGCTGCAGCAGCTTTTCGCTGCCGCCGTCCCACAAGGCAAGCCGCTCGATCTGCACTTCGGGATCGGCGTCGGTTTGCGGTGCGCCGCCGTCTTGCAGGCGCGGCTTGCGCACCAGCGGGAAGGCATTCTGATGGTTGACGTCGCCGGGGCTGCCGGTCAACTCCATGCCCACGCAGGTTGCCACCAGGTGGGTGGCATTGAGCCGCGCCAGGTGCGGCTGGTACGTGTCGAGCCGATTGTGCTCGGTGCAGGGGGCAAACTCCACCTGCTCGCACAGCAGATTCAACACGCGGCCAAGCTGGCTCGACGTGTTGTCGCCCGAGGGACTGGAGTGGCTGTGGAAGTCGGCGCTGATCCAACCCGGCGTCTGAACGCTGCGGACCAGCACCGCCTCCAGCGCGGTCTCTTGCCCGCGGCTGACGGCGATCTGGGCAAAAACGGCGTCGTGTTCCGTCCCATGGCTGACAATCACGTCGTACTTGCCCGGCGCCAGCGGCTGGCGGAAGCTGCCGTTTTCGCTGTAGCGCAGGTTACGGACGCCCCACTCTCCGCTCTGGTGCCCAAAGGATGGGTCTTCGGTTCCCTCGCGGCCGCGAAATGCCAATTTGCAGGGGATCGGGCCTCCCTGTTCGTTGCGGACGGCGGCCACGACGTACCCCGGCTCGTCCAGTTCGATCGACTGCTCACCGCCGCTCAAATCGACCGTGCGGCTGGGGCAACCGATAGCCGACACCGCCGCCGTGAACCGGCCGGCCGGCAGCCGGCATGCCAGGCGGGCTGAACCATCAGTGCGGCCGCTGCCGTAGGCCTCTTCGCCTTGTTGGACCGCCACTTCGGCATCCACCAGTGGATTTCCGGCCGTGTCACGCACGTCTAAGTCGTACGCCACCTGTTCGACGCCCGCCAGGTCGTTGGCTATCGCTTTGACGTCCAACAGGTTCGCGCCGGCCAGCAGCCGCCGCCGCAACTGAATGCTCTGGCCAGGCTCCAGGCGGACGCTGGCTTTGCCTTCAGCGAGGTACTTGACCGTCGACGTGCGGTCATCCGATTTGCTCTCGATCGTGCGGCCCTCGGCGACCAGAGCGTATGCCTGGCCGAACCAACGGTCGTACACCCAGAACAGTGGCGCCTGGCCGTCGGCCGCCTTGTCGAAGCTGATGTCGGCCCGCACTTGGTCGACCGGCTCGAACTCCAGCGGCTGGTCGGTCTGATTGGTGTAGGTGGTATCGACCAGCAGGTAGTCCCAGCCGTCTTCCAGCGTATAGACGACCTTGGCGCTGGGCCGCGCGGGACTGCCCGCGTCTTTGCAGATCACCCGAACCGACCGGCCGCGCTCGACGGGACCGCCGCCTTCGGCCTTGTCGGTCACCTGGGCCTCGATCGACCGCCACTCCATTTGCGCGCCGCCGGGATAGTACGCGCTGAGCTGATCGCTCTGCCGATCGCTGCGGGTGAGGTCGATCACGCAACCGCCCACGTTGCGGACCGTCATGTTCGCGTTCCGCCCGGCGGTCGGCTGGGCGATCACCGCTACCAGGCGGCCGTTGGTCAGCACCCAGTCTCCCTCGATCGCATCGACCTCCTTGCCGCGCGGCGTGTATTGGTCCCAGGTGTCGGATGCCAGCCGTGCCAGTTCCGCCGCCGGGGCCTGGCCGGCGACGCCGGCAAGCATCGCCGCCAAACAAAAGCCGCGGACGGTAAGAGAACATCGTGTCATGGTGCATGATCCAAGAGTGTGAGCCAGCCCCGGCGATGGGGCAAATTGTGCCGGCCATGGCGAAACAGGCTGGGCCGCCTTGGCCTAGCCGAACAAGCCCTCGATGCCGTGGGTTTCTTCCAGAATGCCGGCAGCCCTCAGCTTCTCCAGGTCCAACCCCACCCGGCCCAGCACCGTGGCCACCGTTTGCTCGGGACTGACCGGCTGGTCGCTGGGATAGGCGGCAAACTGATCGCTGGCGCCGATCACGCGGCCTCCGGCGACGCCCGCCCCGGCCATCAGGTACGAGAAGCAGAACGGCCAGTGGTCGCGGCCGGCGGCGCTGTTGACCGTTGGCGTGCGGCCGAACTCGCCGGTCATCAGCACCAGCGTCCGCTGCGACATGCCGCGCGATTCGAGGTCGTCCAATAATGCCGTAACGGTCTGGTCGACCTGCGGCAATTGGTGGTTCTTGAGCTTGTTGAAATTGTCGCCGTGATTGTCGAAGCCGTAGTCGTTGATCGGATGGGCCCGCCAGTTGACCTGCACAAAGCGCACGCCGGCCTCGATCAGCCGCCGAGCCATCAACACGCCCTGGCCGAAGCCATACTCGCCGTATCGCTCGCGCATTGGCTGGGGCTCGCGGCTCAAGTCGAAGGCCGCCTTGGCCTGCGGGCTGGTGGTCAGCGCCACCGCCCGTTCATAGGCCTTGTCGAGCAGTGCCGTCTCGCCGTTCTCCAAGTGCCGCTGGAACTCGTTGATCGTGCCCAACAGGCGGCCGCGGCGCTCGGTGCGCTCCTGGCTGACCGACTCCGGCGGCGACATGGCCGCCAGCTTATCCAGCGGCACGGTGGGGTCGGTCACCCGGAACGGCGAGTAGATGTTGCCCAGAAAGCCGCCGTCCTGGCCGGTGGGCGTGATCGGCATGTCGATCAACCGGGGGCCGATGACCACCGAGCCCAAGGCGCTGTCCCCCTCGGCATACTTGCTGATCGTGGCGCCCATGTTCGGCCACTCCTGGCCGCGGATCACCTGGTTGCCGGTCATCATGTAGTGGGCGGCGCGGGGATGCTCCGTTTCGCGGTGGTGCGCCGAGCGAACGATGGCGTACTGTTTGCCGGCCGCGGCCAGCTTCGGCAGGTGCTCGCAGATCCGGATGCCCGGCACGGCGGTGTCGATCGGCTTGAACAGGCCGCGGATCGAGTCCGGCGCGCGCGGCTTGAGGTCGAACGTATCCGACTGCGGCATGCCGCCCCATAAGAACAACAAGATGACCGAGACGTCGTTGCCGGGGTCGGCGGCCCCCTGCTCCTGGGCGCGCAGCAGGCCCGGCAGCGAGAGCCCCAGAAAGCTGGCGCCCCCCACCTGCAGGAACTCGCGGCGGCTGGTGCCCGCACAGGTTCGAAACGGCTGGACGCCTAATCGGATCATGATCGCACCTCCGCGTCGCGCCCCTACGGGACAGCATAGTCCCAAGCCGATAGTCTACAACAACTCCCTGATCGGTTCGCCCTGGGAAAGTATGTGCACCGGCCGGCCGGCAAAATCGTTGAGCGTCTGGCGGTGGTCGATTCGCAGGTGCCGGTAGATCGTGGCCAGCAGGTCCTGGGGCGCCAGCGGCCGTTCGACCGGGTACTCCGACTTGGAATTCGTGGTCCCCACTACCTGTCCCATTGCCAGGCCGCCGCCGGAAACCAGGGCCGACTGGGCGCCGGGCCAGTGGTCGCGCCCGATACAGCCGTTGGCCTGCGTCAACCTGGGCGTGCGGCCGAACTCGCCCGCCGCCACTAGCAGGATCTTCCGGTCCAGCCCGCGGCCGTAAATGTCTTCGATCAAGGCCGACAGCGCCTGGTCCATGTACAGTGCCCGCCAGCGCATGCCGGCCGCCAAGTCCCAGCCCGGCTGGGCGTTGGCATGGTCGTCCCAACTGAAATAGATCGGCTTGCCCATCTCCGGGGCCAGCGCGTCGATGGTGATCACGCTGGCGCCTGCCTCGGCCAATCGCCTGGCCAACAGGCAGCTTTGTCCCCACAAATGCCGGCCGTAGCGATCGCGCACGCCGTCGGGTTCGCGCCCCAGATCGAAGGCCGCGGCCACGTCCGAGCTGGTCAGCAGTTGAAAGGCCTGCTCGCGGAACTGGTCGACCGCCTCCAGGGCGCCGTTGTCCAGATCGCGTCGAAAGCGGTCGAACTGGCCGACCAGTCCTCGCCGGTCGTCCAGCCGCGAGGCGTTCATTCCCGCGTCGATCGTGAGGTTGGGCGGCTTGAAACCGGCCACCGACGGATCGCCCGCGGCAAAGGCCGAGTGGCTCATGCCCAGGTACGTGGGCTGCGTCATGAACGGCTGCCGCGGGATACCCACGTAGTGCGGCAAGCCGTTGGCCCTGGGGCCGCGCAGCTTGCTGGCGATCATGCCGAAATCGGGGTGGTCGGAGCGGGCCGTCGACGTGGGGTCGGCGACGGCAGGCGTCTTGCCGGTCAACAGCTCGATGCTGCCGTCGTTGTGGCTCGACATGCCATGGGTGATCGACCGGATGAGCGAGAACTTGTCGCCCAGCCGGGCCTGGAGCGGGAACAGCTCGCAAATATCGAGCCCCGGCACGTTGGTGGCGATGGGCCGGAAGGGCCCGCGATACTCGCTGGGCGCTAGCGGCTTCATGTCGTAGGTTTCGAGCTGGCTGGGCCCGCCCCACATCCAGAACAGGATGACTGAAGTGTCGGCCGGCCCAGCGGCGCCCGCCGCGGCCCGGGCGGCCAACAGATCGCAGAGCGTCATTCCTCCCAGGGCAAGCGAGCCCAGCCGCATGAACTCACGCCGCGCCAGCGGCCCGCCACACTTCGTTTCCAGCATGTTCGGTCCTTCCTATGTTGTCGCTTGCTCGCAACGGATGGTCGCGCAGCCTCCTGGCGTCGTGCCGGAGGCCCGTGGATCAATGGTTGAACAGGAATTCCTTGGAGTTCAAAAGGGCCCAGAGCACGTCCTCGAAGAACTCGCGTCGGGGGACCGACTCTTGAGAGCCGCCCCCTGCATCCGGCGAGGCGGAAGGCGGCTCCATGGCCGCCAGCAACGCTTCCGCTTCCATCATGGTCGGCATCCGGCCCACGGCGCCCAGATAAATCTCGTCCAGCACGGTCCGGTCGTCCATTGCCTGGCTGAGCAGCCGGTTCACCAGCGAGCCGTCGGCCGTCACCCGCTGGTCAAGCGCGCTGCTGTTCAGCAGTTCGAGGGCCTGCCCGAGGTTCGGCTCGGCGACGCGCTCGCACTCGCAACTGGCGACGCGCCGCAACGGCCGGCCGAACATGTCGAGAAACTTCGACGGCACCCGGGTATCGGGCAACTGCTGGGCCTTGAAACCCTCCGGCAGCCCCTCGAATTTTTCCATCTGGCCGGTGACCTGCCCGAGCGCGTCGAGAATCTGCTCGGCGGAAAGCCGCTTGGGGCGATAAAAGGAATAGAACCGATCGTCGTCGCGGTTGCCGTCCGTGGGCGTCGAGCTGAGCTGATACACGCGCGAGCGGGCAATCGAGCGCATCAGGTGCTTGAGATCGAACTGGTGCTCGACCAGGTCGGCAGCCAGCGCCGCCAGCAGCGGCTCGTTCGTGGCAGGGTTCGATTCTCGCAAGTCGTCCACCGGTTCGACCAGGCCGCGCCCCATCAGGTAGCGCCAGATGCGGTTGGCGGTCACGCGGGCCAGGTAGGGGTTGTCTCGCGAGGCGATCCAATCGGCCAAAAGCCGCCGGCGATCGACCTGATCTAAACCCTCTGCATCGATGGCCATGGCAGGGCCGTCGAGCAGCTTCGGCGCCAGCGCCCGACCCAGCCGGGGATGCACGATCTCGCCCCGGCGCGCATCAAAAACGACCACGTGCTTGTCGCCCAGCGACTTGGATCCCACCTGGGCGAAGAAGCCGGCCAGGCCGTAGTAGTCGGCCTGCGTCCAGCGATCGAAGGGATGGTTGTGGCAGCGGGCGCATTGCACGCGAACGCCAAGGAAGGTTTGCGCCGTCGTCTCGGCCGCCGTCAACGGCCACAGTTCCGGCTCGTTGAAGACTTTTTGCAGCCGGTAGTAGTTGGGCGGTCCTTCGCGCGAGCTATCGCCCGCGCCGGCCACGAGGTCGCGGACCACTTCGTTCCAACTCACGTTGCGGGCGATCCGATCGCGCAGCCAGGCGTGGAAAGTCCACATCGACTTTTCGCCCAGCCATTCCCGGCTCACTCGCAGGACGTCGCCCCAACGCTGCGCCCACAAGTCGACAAACTCCGGACGCTCCAGCAATCGATCGATCGCCGCTTCGCGCTTGCGCGGATCCTGGTCGGCCAGAAATGCGCGCACCTCGCCCGGTTCGGGCAGGACGCCGATCAGGTCCAGGCACACGCGCCGCAGAAACGTTGCGTCGTCGGCCGGGGCCGAAGGCCAGAGCCGCAGGGCCTGCCACTGCTGGATGACGTGCTCGTCGATATAGTTGTTCCGCGGCAGCAGGGCATAGTCGCGCGGCTCGCCCTGGCCGGCAGCCGGGTAGGGCACGCTGAGCTCGACCGCAGCTACCTGGTCCTGGTAGACCGCGCTCAGGGCCGCCTTGCCCGGACCGACGGCGCTGGCCGCCCCCGCCGCATCGACGGTGGCGACGGCCGACTCGTTGGTGTCGTAGCGGGCCCAGCGCGTGACGTCGCGCGCCTGTCCGTCCGAGAAGCGGGCCTCCACACGCAATTCGATCCGCTCGCCCGGCCGGGCGGTGGCCGTCGAAGCAACCATGGCCAGGGCGACGGGCCGCGGGTCGTCCGGGTTGGGACCATGCGCTCCCTGCCGCAGCCAGTCGGCCACGATCCGGTACTCCGGCGAATCGACCGCCAGCACGCGGCCGCCCTGGTGCGGCACAGCCATGGTCGGCTTGGCCAACAGCAAGCTGGCCTCCGGTCGCAGCAGGTCGACGCGGCGGGCCGACGCCTCGCGGACGATGGCCAGGTGGTCCAGCTCGGGAGCAAACCCTCGCAGCGAGAGCTTGAAGCCGCCTTTGCCGGCCGCTCCGCCATGGCAGGTGCCTTGGTTGCAGCCGATCTTGGACAAGACCGGCAGCACGTCGTTGACGAACGAGATCGGGCCGTCCGCTTCGCCGGCCCGGACCTCGCTCCAGCCGGCGCCGGCAACCGACACAAGCAGAGCGACCGTCGCCATCCGGATGGGGCGGCGGCAGTTGGTGGTTGAACGGCGGTTCACGGCGGGTCCGAATCTGACTTGGGCGGGCTGTGGCGGGGCGGCGCCATTGTATCAAAGATGGTGGATGCGTTGAAGCAAGAGGCAGCGGAAACTTAGCGGAAACCATTCGACGGCGGGTTTTGCACATGGAGTGCCAAGTGCTGGAGAAGCGGCCGGTCTGGGGGTCGTACCAGCGGGCGCGGTAGTAGTAGAGCCCAAGGTCGGCGTCCCACTCGCGCCCGGTGAACTGGTAGCGGGTCGCGGTGGCGTCGCCGGAGGTCAGCGCGCCAAAGGCCTCGTAGACGAGGTGGTGGACCAACACGCCGTCGCTGTCGACCAGGTCGCGGCCGGTGCCGAGGTTGTCCGCAAGTTGCCAAACACCTTCACCGCTGGCCACGTCTTCCTGGGCCAGCACCTGGTCCACCGCCGGGCCGTGCTGGTAGCGGATCGCCAGGGCCAACGGCTGCGGGCCGGTGCCGTCCGGGTCGACAAAATCCAGGAGGACGTCGTCCCCATCGTACACCCAGCGCTCGATCCGGTCAAAGCTGCCGTCGCCGTTCGAATCGACCCGCTTGGCGATCCGCCGATCAAACACGTCGTAGTCGATCTCGACCCGCTTCGTGACCACGCCCGAATTGTTCTTGAACACGGCCTTGGTCAGCCGGTTGCCCTCCCCGTCGTAGGTGTAGTTGAACGTGCCGTCCGACAGGAGCCGGTTGTTCGTCCCCGTCGCGTAGCCGGTGTCGGTCCGGTTGCCGGCCAGGTCGTAGGTGTGCGCCTCGTCGGCCTGAAAGCTGTGGTCGGCCCCGGTCAACTGGCTGGTGGTGTCATAGCTGTACGTGCTGGTGCCGTCGATCGTCGAAGAATACTCGGTGACCCGATTCAGGCTATCGTGTCCTTCCGGCAAGCGTGTGTGATTGAAGCGGGGCATTCTGCTAGCGTGG
>JBBDNX010000766.1:0-1834 GCA_040877345.1 Pirellulales bacterium | reverse complement strand
CGCTGGAGCGTGCTGGGAATTCGGGATTAATGGCCAATCGGCAAACCTTCGACCTCCCGCCGATCGACGTCGACGCGATCGTGCGCGAGGTGATGGCCAGATTGGAGACGGGTGCAGACGGCAATCAGACCACTGCGAAGCCGCGGGACGGCGGAGGACCAACTCGAAAAACGGCGGGATCCGGCGGCAGCGGCGAAGTGACGCTGACAGCCCGGGTCGTGAGCCTGGCCGAGCTCGACGGGCGGCTGGAGGGGTTGAAGCGGCTGCGCGTGCCGGCGGGGGCCGTATTGACCCCGGCGGTCCGCGACTTGCTCCGGCAAGGAAATGTGGCGGTGGAATATGGCAGCGGCAGTGCAGATACGGCGAGACATACTTTAGTGGTTGCATTGGCCGAGAGTGCCTACGAGCCGGCGGCGCTGGTGCGAGCGGCCGCCCAGACCGGAACAAGCGTCGAGCAGTTGGCCCGCACGGGGCTGGCCGGAGTGGTGAGCGAAATGTGCGACCTGGTGGCCAGTGGAGGAAAACTGGGGTTGCTGCTCTGCGGGCAGCCTGCCGCCGCGTTGTGCCTGGCCAATCGCCGCCCTGGGGTGCGGGCCGCAGTGGCAGCCGACCGGCGGGGCGTGACCGGCGCCCTGGACGACGTCGCGGCGAATATGCTGGTGCTGCAGCCGGCGTCGCGGAGCTTTTCCGAGCTGCGGCAGATGGTGATCGAGTTTGTGCGGCCGGGGCCGCGAAGTTGTCCCGAACATCTGCGATCGTGTTTGAGTTAACGATGGAGCTTGGCCGGACGGGCTGGCCAACGCGGTGAGGCTTGCTGACGAGAAATGCCTGGTGGCCAGGGAAGAAACGCTGCGGCGGGTGGAACAGGACATTGCCGGCGGCAACCTGGCAAGGGCCCGCGACCGGCTGCACAGTCTGATTGCCTATGAGCCGAACAACCTGCCACTGCGAGCGGCCTTGGCGGCGGTGTACGCCCAATTACAGTTCCCTGCCATGGCCGGGCGCTACTGGTACCTGGAGGAAAACAAGACTGAAGCCATGGAGGCGGCCTGTGCCGAGTTCGAACGCTCGTGCGGCAACGACCCGCTGCGGATGCTGCTGGCACTCAAGTTCAAGGGAGACGTCGACCAGTTGGACGAGCCCTTCGCGCGGCAAAAGCTGCTGGCGCTGCGGGAGGAGTGCGAGCGGAAGTACCACTACTATCCCAACCTGGGCGGCAGCGATCAGCAGCAGCAAGACGGCAAATATGTGCGGACGGCCAACCTGAAGGGTACCGTGTTCGGCGTCGGCTGCCTCTTGACGGGGGTGGTGGTCGTCGTGGCAGGCGTGGTGAAGTTAGTCGAAATAGTGCAAGAGTTCATCAACTGAAGACCAACCGAGTGGCGGCGGTTATGCGAATCGGCAAAGTCATAGGCACGGTCACACTCAATCGCTGGCATCCCAGCCTGGGCGGCTCCTGCTACCGGCTGGCCGTGCCACTGTCGCTGGCGGAGCTCGAAAACGACAGCCAGCCGTCCGGCGAACCGATCGTGGTTTACGACGAACTGGGCGCCGGCCTGGGCAGCCGCATCGCCATCAGCGAGGGGGGCGAGGCGGCCCAGCCGTTTTATCCCGATTTCAAGCCGGTCGACGCCTACAACGCCGCGATCCTCGACCACGTGTCGATGACGCCGAACAACCGATAAAGACGCTTCTATACGGGAACTCCAGCATGGCCGCCATGAACCTGCACAAGCTCAAAGAAGAGATCTGCGACATCGGTCGCCGCATCTACAACAAGGGATTTGCCGCCGGCAACGACGGCAACATCAGCTTTCGCCTGGGTGAGAACGAA
>JBBDNX010000765.1:0-1843 GCA_040877345.1 Pirellulales bacterium | reverse complement strand
ATCGTGGGGGAAGATCGACGTGGCCCTCAAGAAAGAGCTGCGGGGACTGCCTGGGGACTGCTCGCTGGCCGGGTTCCTCTGGGAGTATCGCGGTGTGCGAAACATCCGCGGCTTGCACGAACTGGCGATTGAGCAGATCCTGGCCTGGGCCGACGCGCATTCTAAACGGACCGGCCGCTGGCCGATCAAGTCATCCGGGGCCATTCCCGGCACCGGGGGCGAGACGTGGCGCGGCATCGACTTCGCGCTGCGTCAGGGGAAGCGCGGCCTGCCGGGCGGCTCGTCGCTGCCCCGCCTGCTCGCCGAGCGTCGCTGCGTGCCGAACCGGCTCGCCATGGGACCGTTGAGCATCGAGCAGATCCTCGCCTGGGCCGATGCGTACTTTGAGCGCAGCGGCCGCTGGCCCAACACCACCAGCGGCCCGGTGGCCGAGCTGCCCGGAGTGACTTGGAACGCGATCCACAAACGGTTGGTCAAGGGGCGTTTGGGCCTTCCAGGCGGCAGCAGCCTCCGCCGGCTGCTGGAAACCCACGGCCGCTTCAGGCTGGAGGGGGACGGTAGGGCGACGCGACGGACGATGAACCACAAAGAGCACTGAGGACACGAAGAGGGACGAAAAGGAAACGACGAAGGGCATCCACGGATTACGCAGATTACGCTGATTTAGGGTCTTGGGTTTTGGATCTTGGGACTTGGGACTTGGGAAGGAACGACGGCGCGGGACGACCCAGGAAGACCACTCGCGGAACGTGAGGGCCACTTTATACGGCCACTCGCTGGCGCGTCGGCGAAGAAGTCCCTGGGGGGACGGCCTCTCGCTGGCGCGTCGGGTTAGTGTGGCGCCGCGGGTGGATAGTGGCTGGTGGATGGTTCCTCTTTCGTCCTTCCTCCTTCTGCCTTCTGCCTTCTGCCTTCTGCCTTCCTCCTCCAGCCTCTAGCCTCCAGCCTCAGGCCTGCTTTACAATCGTGTCGTGCCTGTCGAAGCCAAGCCTCTCTTCCGTCCCGACGTGCTGCGCCCGCACCTGGCGGCCTTCCAACTGCCGCCGCGCGTCGAAGCCATGCGGCCCAAGCTGGCCCACTGGTCGAGCCTGATCGACACGGGCCGCATCGATGGCTTCAAGGAACAGGAGATCCTGCACGACTTTTTGACCGACTTCTTCGTGGGCCTGCTGGGCTACACGCGGCCGGCCGACGGCCAGCCGCGCTACACGATCAGCCGCGAGACGCACGTCCAGGTCGACGGCAAGTTCGCCGACGCCGTGCTGGGCGACTTCAACGGCACGCCCCGCTACATCGTGGCCCTGGAGGGCAAAGGCCCCCGCGACCCGCTCGACCGCCCCTTCGCCGGACGCCGCATGTCGGCCGTCGACCAGGGCTACCGCTACGCCATCAACCTCCCCTGCGACTGGATCGTCGTCACCTCGGTCCGCCAGGTCCGCCTGTATCACAAGGGCTCGGACCAGCAGACCTACGAACGCTTCGACACCGACGACCTGGTCGACGAGCCGGCCCTGCGCCGCTTCGTCTTCCTGCTGGGGGCCGAGCGGGTGATCGACCAGTGCCACTTTCAAAGCCTGCTCGCCCAGTCGGAAAAGGTGGGCCGCGAGCTGACCCGCCAGTTCTACATCCACTACGCCGACCTGCGTCAGGACGCTTTCGAGCAGCTCGGCCGCGACAACCCGGCCGTGGGCCGCCACGAGCTGCTGGCCTCGACGCAAAAGCTGCTCGACCGCGTGCTGTTCGTGGCCTTTTCGGAGGACCGCGGCCTGCTGCCCCCCGAGACGATCCGCAAGGCCTACGAGCACCGCGACCCGTACCATCCGCGGCCCGTGTGGGACAACTT
>JBBDNX010000764.1:0-10024 GCA_040877345.1 Pirellulales bacterium | reverse complement strand
TCATCCGCGGCCAGGTGGCCGTGCTCGCCCGCCAAGGCCGCGAGCCCGACGTGCTGGTGAACCTGACGAACGACGGCTGGTTTTGGGGCTCCAGCGAACTGGACCAGCACCTGGCCTGCGCGGTGTTCCGGGCCATCGAGTGCCGCAAGCCGTTCCTGATCGCGGCCAACACCGGATTCTCGGCCTGGATCGACGCCGACGGGCGAATCCTCCGCCGCGGGCCGCGCCGCGACACCGGCATTATCGTGGCCGACGTCCGGTTGGACGGCCGGTCGAGCCGCTATCTGCACTGGGGCGATTGGCCGGCCTGCGCCTGCCTGGCCGCCTGTCTCGGTTTGCTCGTTTCGGGCCTGGTCGATCGCCGGCGAGCGGCTCTCCCGGCAAGTTGACCACCGGCCGGGCTGGCGTAGCTTTGCCCTTCCGGCCTATCTTAGCGAAATTGAACGGTTCTTGATTGACTTTCAAAATCGGGCAGGTTTATACTAAGAGAACCAGTCTGTAACTCTATCTCTTGTCATGTGAACCGGTTCAGTCTCGAAACACCTTTGCCCGGCGCCGGCCGCAAAGCGGGTTGTAACACACGGGATGTCCGGGGTCGGTAAGTTATTCCAGGAGTGGCCTCGATGAACCTCGTCGGTAAGATCTTCGTCGTGCTGATTTTGGTGTTCAGCCTGTTTTTCATGGGCCTGGCGGTGACCATTTATGCCACGCACAAGAACTGGAAAGACGAAATCGAGCGGCCGCAGACGGCCGTCAAGCCGGGCGAGCCCTTGGGTCTCAAGCCTCAATTGGCCCAGGCCCAGGCTCAAGTGACGGATTTGCAGCGCCAGGTCGACAACCTACGCAACGCCCTTTCGCGCGAGGAAGCGTCGAAGCGGCAGCAACTGGCCAAGCTGGAGGCCGAAAAAGAGCAGCTTCGCAGGGAGCACACCCAGTTAGTCAACGAACAGGCCCTGCTGACCCAAGGCGAGCGGCAGGCCGTCGAGGCCGCCAAGGCGAACCAGGCCATGCTGGATGCCAAGCTCGCCGAGATCGACACACTGCGAGGTGAGAACAAGCAGGCCTACGCCGACCGCGATGCGCATTTCAAGGAAGTGGTGGCCAAGACCGACGAGCTGAACAAGCTGCTGGGCGAAAAGGAGCGATTGGCGGCCAGTCATTCGGTGCTGGCCGAGCTGGTGGCCAAGGCGAAGGTAGTGCTGAGCTCCCGCGGGTTGGACATCAACGATCCAGTGGACGGCCCGCCGGTCAAGGTCGACGGCATCGTGCTCAAGAGCAACTCCAATGGGCTGGTCGAGATCTCGCTCGGCTCCGACGAAGGGCTGCGCAAGGGTCACCAGTTGGTCGTTTATCGCAATGGCGGCAAGTACGTGGGCAAAATCGAAGTGATCGAGACCCGGGCCGATCGGTCGGTGGCCAGGGTCATGCCCGATCCAGAATTCCGTGCAAGTCCAATCCAGAGGGAAGACCGTGGCGCTACCCGAATCAACTGACCGGACTCGAGCGCTCTCCCCGCCCAAGTGGGACATCTACACGACCATGCTGGCCGTGGCGCTGTTGGCGATCCTGATTGCCATCGTCTGCCTGCTCGCCGAGCTGGCACGGTACAACTGGGACTACCAGGCGACCGGCGCGCAGTTACGGACGGCCCAGGCAACGGTTAGTCCCCTGGTTGAAGTTTTTCTGGGCTAAGCACTCCAGACCGCGAACCCCAGAGCAAGGATGCTCCATCGACTCCGCGGATTACTCGACGCCCGGCTTCAACGGACCGCCGAATCGCTTTTGGCCGGTGCCTCGGCGCGTCGGCTGTCGCAGCCTGCGACCGGAATGCGGTGTAGCCGAACTCGCCAGAGTTCGGGCCGTCATGCACTTCCCAGAATTCTGGCGAATCCTGCTACGGCTGTCGCGAATCCTGCTGGCCAAAGCGTGCCAGCCGGCAGCGCGCAACAAAAAACCCTTCGCAGGCGGGGCAGGTACCTGCGAAGGGCACTGTGGTCAGGGGTTTTGCCCCCCTAACCCAATGAGATTATGGCCGCATCGAGAGACAGATTCAATAATACTTTTGGGTGGTTGAGCGATTTTTTCTCAGTTTCTTGCCGTTGGCGACGATCGGGCACTCCGGGCAGGAGCGGCCGTCATTCGGGCGCCGGCGTGAAGATCGAGGGGTTCACGTCAGCCGCCTTGATCTCGATGCTGTCGAAGGCAGCCTCGCCGGTGCCGCCGAACAGGCCCACCCAGACGATTCCGGTTCGCGTGGCGGGCGGCACGACGAACGTGCCTTCCTTGCGCTGCCAGTCGAAACTGCCAAACCATGGGCCGACCTGCTCCCGGCCCAGCAAGCTTTTTGATTCATCGAAAAAAGAGATGGCCAACTGCGGCCGCTGCTCGACCGACTGTCCGGGCCGCACCCCCTTGGCCCTGGTGCAAAACGACACATCGAGTTGGCGGATTTTTCGGCCATCGAGCGCGAAGGCCTGTTGTGCCTGACTGTCGCGGCCCGGAACGGCGTTGGTCAGCAACAGGTAATTTCCGCCGATCGCCTTCTTAAAGTAGCGGGCATCCCGGCGCGCCGGGAGGTGCCGTCCGCCGTCGCTCTTGTCGTCCCCGTCCTTCGCGGCAGGCACACTCGGTTGTGCCGTGTGCCCTTTATGCCGTTCGCTCTCGTCGTGTCGTGCCAGGCGGGCCTGGTGCAGAAAGTACCAGCCGGCCGGTCGGCCGGCCGAGGTCGGCTCGCCATCGAAATCGCCATTGGCAATCAGCCCGGCCGCGGCAGGTCCTTCGTCGGTCGCGTCTGGTGGCGTGGCGAATACACCACCGGCCAGCAGGTACCCGGCCAACAGCAACGATCCTTTCAGCGCGCCTGGCATCGCTTGATTCTAGCACGTAGAACCGAGTTCATTCCCCGTCCGTAGAACGGAATTCATTCCGTTTCCTCCTCGTCCTTCCTCATTCTGCCTTCTGCCTTGCGTCTTCCCCTATTGTATGATTGTCAGGGCCGGCAGTCCGCCTCCGGCGGATCCCCTGTCCCCTGTCTCCTGACTCCCCATGCGCCGATCCGTTCTCATTGCCGCCTTGCTTCTGGCTTGGGCCGCCCCGCCCGGCCCGGCTGAAGGGCAGGATGCCCAAGACGGGCCAAGCAAGGCTCGGCGAGCCATTGAACAACTTGGCGGCCGGATCGAGACGGGCGAAGCCGGCGAGGGCCCGGCCGGCCTGGCAGTCACTTGGGCCGGCGGCGACGAGGGGCTCCGCTGGCTCGGCGATCTGAAGAACGTCGAGACGCTCAGTCTCAGCCGCACGAACGTCAGCGACGACGGGCTGAAACACATCGCCGGGCTCGGCGAGCTCCGGCAGCTCTACCTCGGCCAGACGCGGGTCACGGATGCGGGGCTCGCGCACCTGGAAGGGCTGAAGCGGCTGGAGGGCCTTTGGCTGCACGACACCAGGATCTCCAACCGGGGGCTGGCCAGACTGGCCCGGCTGCCCCGCTTGAAGTGGCTGAACCTGAGCTGGACCCGGATCGACGACGAAGGGCTGGCCCACTTGTCCGCTCTGCGGCAGCTCGAAGGCCTGTGGATGTTCGAAACCGGCGTGGGCGACGAGGGACTGGCTCACCTGGGCCCGCTCACGCGGCTCAAGTCGCTCAAGTTGTCTTGGACCGCGGTGACCGACGAGGGACTGGCCAACCTCCGAACACTGACCGCCCTGGAATCGCTGTGGCTCGATTACACGGGCGTCGGCGACCCGGGGCTGGCGCACCTGGAGCCGCTGGTGCGGCTGGAGTGGCTGTCGCTGGGAAACACGCGCGTCGGCGACGAGGGCCTGGCACACGTGCGGCGTTTCAAGCGGCTCGAAATGCTCGAGCTGGTCAACACGCAGGTGACCGACCCGGGATTGGCGCACCTGGCCGGCCTGGAGCGGCTGCAGTGGCTTTCGCTCGCGGGCTGTTCGATCGAGGGCGACGGCTTGTCTCATCTGGCCGGCCTGCCGGCACTCGAATTCCTGAACCTCAGCGGCACCCGGATTACCGACGAAGCCCTGGGGCACCTGGCCGGCCAACGAGCGCTGGCCGGGCTGAACCTGGCCGACACGGCCGTCACCGATGCCGGCCTGGCCCGGCTCAAGGGCCTTTCGGGGCTGAAGGAGCTGTACTTGCGGCGGACCCGGACCAGCGAGACGGCCATCCGCGAGCTCCAAGAGGCGCTGGACGACTTGGAAGTGGTCCGCTGAACTCGCCGCCGGCGCCGGAGCGCGCAGTTTGCCGCTGTCCCGCGAGCCCCGTTTGAAATAGAATCCACGGTACGGATTGAGGCGATCGCACTCGGCGGCGGCCGCGTGGCGACTGTTTGACGAAGGCCGTCACGCTGCTTGCCTGGCTGGGGCGATCGCGGTCCGCCGGAAGCGGACCGGGCCGTGTGAATTCGCCTTGCCCGCCCCCACACCCGCCTGGGCGGCCCGTTTTTCGCCAGTGAGTCGAGCGCTCGGTATGGGTCTTCCTCAAGTCGTCATCGTCGGCCGACCCAACGTGGGCAAGTCGAGCCTGTTCAACCGGCTGGTGAACAAGCGGCTGGCGATCGTCGACGATTCGGCCGGCGTGACCCGCGACCGCCAGACTTTCCTGATGTGCATCGGCGAGAAGTACTTCGAAGTGGTCGATACGGGCGGCATAGGCATCGACGACGTCGACAACCTCACCGCTCACATCGAGCAGCAGATCGAGGTGGCCATCGATTCGGCCTCGGTCCTGCTGTTCGTGCTCGATACGCGGGAGGGCCTGGTTCCCTTGGACGAAGAGGTCGCCAAGCGATTGCGCTACGCCAGCGCGCCGGTGATCTGCGTGGCGAACAAGACCGACGCCCCGTCGCTCGACGCGCACGCCGACGAGTTCTATCGCCTGGGGCGCGGCAAGCTGGTCCGCGTCAGCACCCGCGAGAACCGCGGCCGGCAGGAGCTGCTCGACGCAATCTACGAGCGGCTGCCGGAGCCCGGCTCGGAGCCGCTGCCCCCCGAACCGACGATGAAGGTGGCGATCGTAGGGAAGCGGAACACGGGCAAGAGCACCTTCGTCAACACGCTCGCCCAGGCAGAACGAATCATCGTCAGCGAGGTGCCGGGCACCACCCGCGACAGCATCGACGTGCGGTTCGAGCTCGACGGCAAGGCCTTCATGGCCATCGACACGCCGGGATTGAAGCGGCGCAAGAGCATCACCACCGACATCGACTTCTACAGCACGCACCGGGCCGAGCGCAGCATCCGCCGGGCCGACGTGGTGCTGTTGTTCTTCGACCCGGCCGAGCGGATCAGCAAGGTCGACAAGCAGCTCGCCGAGTACGTGGCCGAGCAGTACAAGCCCTGCATCTTCGTCGTGAACAAGTGGGACTTGTACGCCGGCGGCATGCCGACCGAGAAATGGGTGGCTTACCTGCACGACACGTTCCGCACCATGCGCTACGCGCCGATCGCCTTCATCACCGGCCAGACGGGCAAGAACGTCAAGGCGCTGTTGAACCACGCCCAGATGCTCTACAAGCAGGCCCGCCAGCGCGTGGGCACCGCCGACTTGAACAAGCTGCTGCGGGCGGCCATCGAGCACAGCCCGCCGCCGCTCTACCGGCGCCGGGCCCCGAAGATCTATTACGCCACTCAGGTCGGCGTCGAGCCGCCCACCATCGTGCTCTTCTGCAGTGATCCGGCCGCCCTCTCGCTTCCCTATCGCCGCTATCTGCTGGGGGTCTTCCGCGACCACCTGCCGTTTCCCGAGGTGCCTATCAAGCTCTACCTCCGCAAGCGCGAGAGCGGCCAGCCCGGCGGCCGCCAGCCGGCCGGCGACGAGGCCCAATTGACGGGCGAGTGATGGCCGGACCGCTCGCGTGCGTCGCACGGCCGCTTGCCGCCCGGGCGGCTTGTTGATAGAAGAAAGGCCGCCACTGGCACGTTGCGAGGGTGAATCGTTGATCGTCGGAGTCCCCAAAGAGATCAAGCGCGACGAGTACCGCGTCGCCCTGCTGCCGGTGGGCGTGGAGGAGCTCACGCGCGCCGGTCACCAGGTGCTCGTCGAAGCCGGCGCGGGGCTCGGTTCGGGCATCCCCGACGACCGCTACCTCGAGAACGGCGCCGAGCTGCTCCACGATCCACGCGAACTCTACGCCCGGGCCGACCTGCTGATCAAGGTCAAGGAGCCGCTCCCCTCCGAGTGGCCCCTGTTGCGGCCCGGGCAGGTGATCTTCACCTACTTCCACTTCGCTGCCGACCGGGAGCTGACGCAGGCCGTGCTGGACTCGGGGGTCACGGCCGTGGCCTACGAGACGCTCCGCGACGAGCGCGGGCAGCTTCCGCTTCTCACGCCCATGAGCGAAGTCGCCGGCCGCATGAGCATCCAGGAGGGGGCCAAGTACCTGGAGCGGCCCCAGATGGGCCGCGGCATCCTGCTGGGGGGCGTGCCGGGCGTGGCTCCGGCGAACATCACGATCCTGGGCGGCGGGGTGGTGGGCGCCAATGCCGCCAAGGTGGCCGCCGGCTTCGGCGCGAACATCGGGCTGTTGGACATCAACATGGACCGCCTGCGGTATCTGGACGACGTGATGCCGCCCAACGTCGACTGCCTCTTCAGCGACCGTCACACGATCCGCGAGCAGCTCAAGCGGGCCGACCTGGTGATCGGGGCCGTGTTGATTCCCGGCGCCAAGGCGCCGCGGCTGATTGACGAAGAGGATCTGAGACTGATGCAGCCGGGCAGCGTGATCATCGACGTGGCGATCGACCAGGGGGGCTGCGTGGCGACCAGCCGGCCCACGACGCACAGCGAGCCGACGTACATCGTCGAGCAGGTGCTGCACTATTGCGTGACCAACATGCCCGGCGCGGTGGGCCGCACCAGCACCTACGCCTTGTGCAACGTGACGCTCCCCTGGGCGTTGGAGATTGCCAACCGCGGCATCCTTGCGGCGGCGCAGTCCTTGAAGCCGATCGCCCGTGCCGTGAACATCATGGACCACGAGGTTACCAACCAGGCCGTCGCCGCCACGTTCGGCCTGCCCCACAGCCCGCGCTTCCCTGCCTGAGGAACAGGTCTTGGAGCCAATTCCATGGACGAACAGTCGCCGCAATCGGATCCAATCCTGGCCGAGGGGGAGGTCGCAGTCGAGGCACGAGAGCCGCCTCCCTGGGGATTCTGGCTCACCCTCGTCTGGTCCATCGCCGCGCTGGTGGCGACCTTCATCGCCCAGATCGTTGTGGTGCTGGTATTAGTGCTTCAAATGATCGGCCGGCCGCAGGCGGATCTTCCCCAACTGGCCGAAAGGCTGGCTTCCGACGGACTCGTGGTGTCGCTGGCTGCGATCGCTTCGTGTACCGTGGTGGTTCCTATCTTGGCGCTGGCGTCACGGATCCGCGGTCATCGAGTGCGCGATTACCTGGGGCTCAAACCGCTCAGGCGCGGTGAAGTGACGGGGGCCCTGGCCACGTTGGCCGTGTATATCATCGTGGTCGACGGAATCACCTGGCTGATGGGCCGCGACATCGTTCCGCCATTCATGATCGAAGCCTACCAGACGGCCGGTTTTCTGCCCCTTCTGATCGCAGCGCTGGTCGTCGCCGCCCCGATCTTCGAGGAGTTGTTGTTTCGCGGCTTTGCATTTCGCGGCCTGAGCTGCTCCTGGCCAGGCGTCTGGGGCGCGATTTTGATCACATCGGTTGGCTGGGCGGCTTTACACGTCCAGTACGATCTCTACCAAATGGCTACCATTCTCTTCGCGGGATTCCTGCTGGGGTACTGGCGCTGGAAGACCGGTTCGACCAGCCTCACCATCCTGATGCACGGGATGATGAACATCGTAGCCACCCTCGAGACCGCCATTGCGATCGAAGTGCTGGGCGCAGGCGGCCCTTGAGTCAACAGGATTGTTCACTGGGGCGGCGTTTTTGTCGGGCTCCCACCGCCTTGTTCCGAGAAAACCACAGATGCCGAAAGGGCCAAGCGAGGAACGACGCACGATAGACCGTCCTTGGTCGCAGTCTGCCTGTTCCTGGCAGTAAATGAATTCGCGAAAGAGCAGGTCGTCCGGAGACTCGCGGAGAAACGGCTGCACATCAGCACCGACGACCTGTCGGGAACTCAGCCGTCGGATGACGTCCGGGCTGCTGAACTCCGCCAGGCCGAGCTTCTGCCTCATCTCGTCGTCTTCTTAGCGACTTGGCGTCTTGGCGTGAGGCATTCCTTCCTCTCCTGTCCGGCTGACCACCGGCTACTGCCCAACTGCCGACTGACCACCTGCCCGTTGCCCCGCACCCCCCGGCCGGATACGATATCCAGAACCTACCCTCGCAATCCCGCCCAAGGCAAACTCGGGGGCCATTGCCATGTCGACAGCCACGCGCCGCTGGTCACGGGCGGCATTGATCCTGGCGGCCGCTCTGCCGCTGGCCGCGGGGAGCCAGACGGCAAACGGCCAGGCGGCCGGCAAGTTTCCGTTTGCCAACAGCCAGCCGGCGCCTTCGCTCGCCGGCGGCGGCGAATGGATCAACGTCGATGCGCCGCTCGATCTGCCGATGCTCCGCGGCAAGTTCGTGCTCCTCGATTTTTGGACCTATTGCTGCATCAATTGCATCCATATCCTGCCCGAGCTGAAGAAGCTGGAACTGGCCCACCCCGGCAACCTGGTCGTCATCGGCGTGCACTCCGGCAAGTTCGCCACCGAAAAGGACGCCGACAACATCCGCGCGGCCGTGCTGCGATACGAGATCGCCCATCCCGTGGTCAACGATCCCGACTTCGTGTTGTGGAGGCGTTTCGGCGTTGATACCTGGCCGACCCTGCGGCTGATCGATCCCGAGGGCAACCTGGTGGCCGGGACGAAAGGCGAGATCGAGTTCGCCGCCCTCGACCGCGTGATCCGCAACGCCGTGCCCTACTATCGCCGCAAGGGAGTGCTCGACGAAACGCCGCTGGAGTTCAACCTTGAGCATCACCAGGCCCAGGATACGCCCCTGCGCTTTCCGGGCAAGCTGCTGGCCGACGAGGCGGGCGACCGCCTGTTCATCGCCGACAGCAATCATAACCGCATCGTGATCAGCCGGCTCGACGGCCAACTCGTCGACGTCATCGGCACGGGCGCCGTGGGCCGGGACAACGGCCGCTACGACCAGGCCACGTTCAATAATCCCCAGGGAATGGCGCTGCGCGGCGACACGCTTTACGTGGCGGACACCCAGAACCATATGCTGCGCAAAGTGGACCTTCGAACGAAGCAGGTCGCGACCATCGCCGGCACGGGCCAGCAGCGCCGCGAGGCACGGCCGCAGAGCCGGCGCAACGTGGGCGTTCCGATCCGCACCCGATTGGCAAGCCCCTGGGCGCTGTGGATCCATGGAGATGAGCTGTTCATCGCCATGGCCGGGCCACACCAGATCTGGAGGATGGCGCTCGACGAACGCCAGATCGGCGTTCATGCCGGCAGCGGCGTGGAAGACATCGTGGATGGCCCGCTGGTGCCGCGCAGCGGATCGCAACCGTCGGCCTGCTTCGCCCAGCCGAGCGGCCTGGCTTCCGACGGCCGCTGGTTGTACGTGGCCGACAGCGAGGGGAGCTCGATTCGCGCCGTGCCGCTGGCGCCGACCGGCTTGGTGAAGACGGTGATCGGCACGGCCCACCTGGCTGCCGACCGGCTTTTCGTTTTTGGCGACGTCGACGGCCCTTTGCCGCTGGCCCGGCTGCAGCACCCGCTCGACGTGGTCTGGCACCGAGAGCGGCTGTACGTGGCCGACACGTACAACAGCAAGATCAAGGTCGTCGATCCACGCGAGCAAAGGGTGCAGACCATCGCCCAGCATGCCGCGTCGGCGGCCGACGGACCGCTCTTCGACGAGCCGGCCGGCCTGAGCGCGGCGGCCGGCAAGCTGTACGTGGCCGATACCAACCAGCACCGCATCCGCGTGATCGATCTGGCCGACGAAAGCGTAACGACGCTCGATATCGACGCACTCGATCCTCCCCAGCCGGTCGACTCCGGCGAGGTGGCGCTGGCCG
>JBBDNX010000763.1:0-10036 GCA_040877345.1 Pirellulales bacterium | reverse complement strand
TCCTCCGCCGTCGCCTGCGGGCGCATGGGCAGTACCGCCCCAGCCGCCTCGGGCGGCCGCGGGATACAGCGGACCATCGAGCGGAGCATGATCAGGCTGACCAGGACCAATAGCCCCATGCCGAGTGCCCCGTAGTGCATCGACGCCCATTGGAGGGCGGTTTGGGCGAAGGTGGGCTCGGGAGCCTCCGGCGCGGTGAAGGGATAAAAAGTAGCGACGGAGACCTGCGGGCGCGGATCCCCGGCGGCGTCGAGCTGCGGCGGCACCAGGCCAGAGACCAGGTTCTGGATCTTGGCCTTTTCCGAAAGCTCGATCTGATCCAGCGCCTTCTTGTCCGGCGCAGCCGCCGGCTGGCCGGGTGGCGCCGGGTTTTGTTCGCGCCAGATTTTTTCGTAGTGGCTGGCCGGCACGGCGACGGCGATGGTGACGCGCTTGGGGGTCAAGCGGGCCATCTGCGTGCTGATCTCGCGGTCCAGTTCCACGCTGGCGGTGACGATCACGCCCTGCACGAAACCGAGCGCGTTGGCGACCATGGCCTCGAATTCTTTCTGGTACTCCTTCTTGTGGTTCAAGTACGGGTCGTTCAGCGCGCTCAGCATCCCGTCATCGCCGTCGACGCGGTACGACCGGCCGTCCTGGCTGGTATCGATCACGACGACGCCTTGCGGCGGCATGCCGATGGCGGCGGCCACAAACTCGCGGATCGCCGGCACCCGCTTGGGATCCAGCGGCCGGTTGCCCACCGGCGTGACGCTTACTGCCGCGGTCTTGACGGTTTCGCGGTGCAGGCCCGATTTCTTTTCCGTGTGGAAAAAAACGGCAGCCCACTCAATCCCCGACATCTTGCCGATAATGCCGGCCAGCTCGCGCTGTACGGCGACCTTCCACATCGCCTCCGTCTGGCGGCTGCTGGTAAAAAAACCGGGCTTGGCCAGCGCTTCCGTCAGGTAGCTGCTGAAGTGGGCCGGCATGGCGCCCGCGTCGGCCAGGGCGGCCATGTACTGGGCCCGCTGGGCTCGTGGCACGCTGATCCGCCCGCCTTCGACCTCGTGGCCGTTCAGCTCGGCGCTGCCGAAGGCCCCTTCGGCCGCCATCAGCTCAGACGAGCTGAAGCGGTGACCGTCCAAAAGATACTCGCTGCCACGCGACACCTGCTGGTTGACCAGGTAAGCCAGGCTGATCACCACCACGGTCGCCAGCACCGCCGCGGTGATCCGCGCGCCGGCCGTCATGGAGCGGAACAGTTCGCCGAGTTGCCCGGAAGCGTTGTTCAGGAAATCCATCCATGGAACTCCAAGTTGGCCGATCCGGCTTCAACCCCGAATGTTCTGAACCTCCCGGTCGGCTTGCACCAGCTTGTTGCGGATCTGCACCAATCACGTGCGGCGTGGTTGCCTGTCACGTGCGGCGTGGTTGCCTGTCACGTGCGGCGTGGTTGCCGTCACGTGCGGCGTGGTTGCCTGGTCATGCGGCGGCCTCGAAGCTGCGGCGAGGCAAGCGGATGGTGAACGCGGCGCCCCCCTCGGGGCAATTGGCGGCGGTGACATCGCCCCCGTGAACCTCGGCCACGCGATTCACGACGGTCAGGCCCAAGCCCGTGCCCGTGCTCTTGGTGGTGAAGAATGGTTCGAACGCCCGGCGGCGGACTTCCTCCGAGAGGCCCGGCCCGCTGTCGGCGATTTCCAGCTCGACGCTCGACGTCCCCGCGTAGGCGGTGACCACCAACTCGCCGCCGGCCGGCATGGCGTCGATGGCATTCAGCGAAAGGTTCAAGATGGCGCGGCGCAGCATATCGCCGTTCGCCGTCACCACCAGGTCGCGCGGCACGTCGAGCACGGTGCGGATGCGCAAGGCCAGAAACCGCGGAGCCAGGTCGGCCTGGACTTCCTCGACTGTCTCATACAGCGGCACCGCCGCCAGCCGGGGATCGCGCTGGGCCGACAGGTTCAAGTCATTCACGGTGGCAACGCCAAAGTGAGGCGAAATGCAGGAAAGGTCGGCAGTTTGTATCGCGAGGGCCAGCCGCTGTCAATGCGGCTTGGCCGGCCCCGGCGCCTCCAGCGAGATCTGCTCCATGATCCAGCGGTCCATGTCGGACAGCATTTGGGGGGCGATCTCCTGGCCGCATGGATACTGCCTCAGCGACACGTTCATGCCCGCGCTGTGAAACAGCCGCAGGTTGTCGCACACCGTCACCGTGGGATAAGTCAGGCTCTCGCGGCCGCAGGCCACGAACAAGGCCACGCGGCGGGCCTGGTCGAGCTGTGCCAGCGCGCCGTGGCCGCTGGGAAACGCGCCGCCCAACGAAAGCGCCCCGGCGAACCGCCGAGGATGGTTCATGGCCAGCCGAAAGGCCATCGTGCCCCCGCAATCGAAGCCCGCCGCAAAGACCCGCCGCGGCGCTATGTTGAACCGCAAGCGGGCCAGGTCGATCGAGTCGAGCACCCGCTGCTCGGCCAGCGTCAGGTCGGCGTGGCTCTGCGACCAACTGTAGACCGCGTTGCCCGGCCGGTTCACGCGACGCGTGCCCCGAACGGCCACGCCGACGTAGTTCCGCATGCTGACCAGCGGCATGATCCGCTTCAACTGGCTTTCGCTGTCGGCAGGCCCGTGCAGCCAGACGAACAGAGGATAGGCGTAATTGGGCTCGTAGTGCAGCGGGGCAAAGAAGGCGAAATGGGCGTCTTGCCGCGGCGGCGAGTACTGGGCGGCGCCCACGTTCACCGCGTTTGGCCCGTGGACGCTCGGCGCGGGAACAATGGCAGGAAGGCTTTGAATTCGGTTCATGGAGAGCCCCGTGACCAGAATCGCGACACCACGCCCCGGATCGATCACCAGTTCCTCTCGCGGCCCGGCTGGAGCCATGGCCGCGGCGCCTGCGTGACACCGGCGACCCCCCTGATCGGCGCATGCAGAGTCGCGGACTTTACTGCATGCCCCGGCTGGCTGTCAACCGGAAGCGGCCAGGCGAAGCCCGTTCTGTCTTCCTCCTTATGTCGTCAACCTTGCCATGGCGGCCACCAGCTCCTTGACGGCCGCGACACTCTTCTGGAAATCCGATCGCTCCTGCTCGTCCAGCTCGATCTCGACGACGCGCTCGACGCCCGCCGCGCCCAGGACCACCGGCACGCCGACAAAATATCCACCGACGCCGTATTCTTTGTCGCAGTAGGCCGCGCAGGGGAGCAGCCGCTTCTTGTCGCGGACGATCGCTTCGACCATCTGGGCCACGGCGGCCGCCGGCGCATAGAAGGCGCTGCCGATCTTCAACAGCCCGACGATTTCGGCGCCGCCGTTGCGCGTCCGTTCGACGATCTCGGCCAGGCGCCGCTCGTCGATCAGCCGCGTCACCGGGATGCCGCCCACCGAAGTGCAACTTGGCATGGGGACCATGCTGTCGCCGTGCCCGCCCATCAACAACGCGCTGACGTCCTCCACGCTGATTCCCAGTTCCTGGGCCAGGAAAGTGCGGTAGCGGGCCGTATCGAGCACGCCGGCCTGGCCGACCACCCGCCGCGTCGGGAACTCGCTCACCTGCCAGGCCCGCTGCACCATGGCGTCCAACGGGTTACTGACCACGATCATAATGGCGTCGGGGCTGCTGGATTTGACCTCGGCCGCCACCGACCCGACGATCTTGGCATTCGTGGCCAACAGGTCGTCGCGGCTCATGCCCGGCTTGCGCGGAATGCCGGCCGTGATCACCACCACGTCGCTGCCGGCCGTGTCCTCGTAGCTGTTGGTGCCGACGATCCGGGCGTCGAAGCCGACGATCGGCGAGGCCTGCAACAGGTCCAGCGCCTTGCCGCGGGGCATGCCTTCGGTCTGGGGGATGTCCAACAGGACGATGTCTCCCAGTTCCGCGGCCGCGCACCAGTGCGCCGTGGTGGCCCCCACGTTTCCGGCCCCAACAATCGTGATCTTCGCTCTGCGCATGCGGACTCCCCGGACGAACTGACGGCCCACCGCCATCATTGTGGCTTGTGAGCGTCGTAGTCGTTGTAGACGTCCAGTTCTGGATCGTCCCAGACCTTGGCGAGGCCGGCGTCCTGGGCTCGGTAGGTTTCGCGAATATCGAATTCCTCATCCCCCAGCAGCGTCCTCAGCCGATCGTAAAGTTCCCCGGCGATGATGTAGTACAACTTCCCCGTGGCGGGGTCCACCACGCCTAGCGGCTTATCCCCGTGCTGCGAAAGTTCCTGCTGCTGTTCGTGCGAGAGTTGAACCATGCCTGAATTATACTACCCGGCTTACCATCATTGCCAGGGCTGAGTTAGCCGCACGGTTTCCCGCACCCAGTCGTCCGTCCAACCGCGGCGGCTCACGCGCTTGACGGTCCAACCGGCCCGCTCGAGGATCTCGTGCTGCTCCAAGGGATCTTCGTCACCTTCGGCCGGCGATTCGTCACAGAATATCGCCAGCAGGCTCTCGCCGTCCGAGACGGCCAGGTCGACGCACATTCCCGCCGCGTGGAAATCGGCGAACACCCGCCACCCGTGCGCTTGCAGCGCCGAAGCCACCTCGTCGCACAGCGCGCGAGACGCTCGCCCGGCCGCCGGCTCGGTGCGCCGATCAGCATTGGCGTGCAGCAGGTAGTCGCGCAGCAGCCCGCCGGGCAGGCCCTCCGCCTGCACCGACGTCACCACCACCATCTGCCGCCGAGCACGGGTCACGGCTACGTTGAAAAGGTTGGGGTTCTCCAGAAAACGCAGCGACGCCCGGTGCGAATCTTGATCAATCGAAGTCGACAGGATGACCAGGTCTTTTTCGTCCCCCTGCAGCGTGTGCGCCGTTCCAACCACCAGCTCGTGCCTCGCGATGGCCTCGGCATCCAGGCCCCGAGTGACCCGGTCGAGAATGGCATCGACCTGCTCCCGGAAGGGCGACACGATGCCGATCGACGTCGCCCCCGACGCCATTGCCCGCCCCGCCAGCCGCGCGATCTCGTCCAGGACCGCCACCACTTCCGCTTCGTTGATGCTGCTCTCGGTGGCACGGCGGCCTGCCACGTGGACCACTCGGATTGCATCGGACCAGCCGGACATGGGCCGGGCGGTCATGATCCGCAGCCGCCCCTCGTAGAACCGCCGGTTCGAGAAGTCGATGATCGGCGGCACGCTGCGGAAGTGCTCGTCGAGCAGGAAAAAGCAGTCTTGCGGCACCGCGTCGGCGGCCGCGTCGAAAAGACTTCGCCGGCTGTAGCGAAACTGCTCTCGTTGCCGACCAGGCACCCCGTGCCGTTCAAAGGCCGCCACCTCCCGCGCGTGGCTCAGAAAGCAGACGTGCCGCAACTGGTGCGGGTCTCCCACCACGACGGCGCGGCGTCCGCGGGCCAGCGCCACGGCCGCCGAGGCCAGGTCGCACTGCGAGGCCTCGTCGACCACCACCAGGTCGAACATGGCCGGCGCCAGCGGAAGTATCTGCCCCAAGGTGCGGTTGGTCGAGGCCCAGGCGCGAAAGGTCAAAAGCACCAGCCCTTCATCGAGCCGCTGCTTGGCGGCCCGCTTCAGTTTCGGGTTGCGCCGCCGCAGCAACGTCGCCAGTTGCCGCAATTGCTGGCGCGTGGCCACGCCGCGGGTCAGCGCGTGCAGCGCCGCCTCACGGTGGGCCCGAAGCTGATCGAGCGCCAGCTCGGTGCGTGCCTTGGTCAACTCCCGGATCTCATGCCAGAGGGCATCGGCCACCGCCGGCCCGCGCAGCTCGCGCTTGGCCCGCTCGATGCTTCGGCGATGCACGTGGACCGTCAGCGCTTCGTCGATTTCGTCCAGCGTGGCGTCCCGCGGCCGCTCGATGGCCAACAGCGCCAGCGCCCGCCGCCGCTGCCACTGGCCCCACCACCGCCGGATCCGGCCCGGCTCTCCGGCCAGCGCCCGCTGGGCCCTTCGCAACGCGGCTGCGGCACGATCGACGGCGCGGTCGCCGACTTCCCCGATCGGCAGCGGACAGATCGCCGCCAGCCGCTCGTAATCCGCGGCGCTCGCAGTCCAAGCCCGTTCCAGCGCGACGACCCGCCGGAATCGCTCCCGCAGGCCCTTCAATCGCCGGCCCAACTGCCGCTGGCGTCGCGCCAGTTGGCGCGCGGCTGCGCCTGCCGGCCTGGCGGGCCTGGTGGAGGGGCCGGTCAGCCTGGAAATCTTTTTGGCCAGCTCGCGCTGCGCTTGGCGGCCGCCCGATCGGGCAATCGCCAAGGGCCCGGCGATTCGCTCGACCTGCCGGGCCACCACCTCCACGGCCTTGTCCATCTGCGATGCCACCAGCACGCTTTCGCCCCTCATCAGCGCATCCAACACGATTGCCGTAATCGTGTACGACTTGCCGGTGCCCGGAGGCCCGGTCACCACCGTCAACGGCGCGGACCGCGCGCTATGAACCACGGCGCGTTGCGGGGGAGAAAGCCCTAGCGGCCCGGCCTCGTCTTCGTCGCCGTCCGGGGTCGGCGATTCAGGCCGGCTAGCGGGCCGGGTGCCGGTCCGCCCTGAGCCGGCGGGCTCGAACACGGCCGAAAAGGCGGTCCCATCGAGCGGCATCTCGGCCAGTCGCTCCAGCTCCGCCAGCACCGACAGCGGCTGCCTGCCAGCTTGCTCCAGGACGAGCGCCGCGGCTGGCAACAGCCGGAACGTTTCGTCCTTGGCGATTGCGGGCAGATAGAAGTCGATTAGCTCCAACCGCTGGTCCGGGGTTGGGCCGCCGCTGCCGGCGGCAACTTCGGCCGCCAGGCTTTCCTCACCCTGGCCGGCGGCGCGGTCCGCCTCGTCCACGCACTCCTCGTCGGCGTCGGTGGTCCGCGCCGATCGGGTCGGCCGCCGCCGCGGCGGATCGGCGGCAAGTGGCAAGCCAGGCGCAATCAGCTTGAAGCCCGCCCAAAAATCGGCAAACTCGCCCGGATCGACGGGAAAGTCCGGCACCAGCTCGGCCAGATCCGTCAATCGCCGCCTCAGGTCCTCGTCGTCCGCCCTCAACAGTTCGGCGACCAGGCCGTAGTTGATCGTGAACCGCTCTTCCTCGGCCGCCACCGTCACCCGCCCCGCCGCCAGGTCGCGCGACAGCGAGAGCGGCACTTCCAAGAGCGGCCCGCAATACCGCCGTGGCGGCTTGCCTGCGTCGCCCGGAGTCCTGCCGACCAGGAACAGCGCGCCCATGACGAGCCGAGTGGCCGCACCGCCGGCAGCGTGGGCCGCGGCCAACTCGGCTCCTTCCGCCGAGTTCAGCTCCAGCGAGCCCCGCCGTCCCAATTCTTCTTTTTGATTGGCCGTCAGCCCAAACAGCCGCAGGTCGCGCTGATCGAGCACGTTGAGGGTGCGGGACCAGTTGATCTCGGCCGCCAGGCATTCACGCAGATAGTTGACGATTGGAGTGTGGACGGTGGGCGGCACAACGATCAAGGCGGCTGCGGTGTAGGAGTCGGCGTGGGGCCGCGCGGAAGCGAGACAACCTCGGCTCGCTAGTGTAGGCGTTGATGGGCCGAAAGAGCTACGGGCCTTCCCATTGAATGTCTACCGGATCGCCTGCGATCCGCCATTCGGCCCCGGTCCCTGGGACGTATTGGACCAGGTTCCCGGCTCGGACCAGCGTGATGCCGGGAAAACCGCAATGCTCCAGCATCACGGCGATCCGCTGCTGGGGATCGATCACCAGGGCGCGGCCGCGCCCCACGCACTGGTCGGTTTCGTCGTACTTCGCTAACTGCACAATGCGTTGATTCGCCTGCGCCGTGGCCAGATACTCTCGCGCGTCCATAGGTTCGGCCTCGCAATCTCGAGTCGAGGGGTTCTGGGGCCACCTCACCAGTCGAGATCCGGGGCAAAATTACGGCATCGCCTAGCCAGAAATATTGCGCAACAGCGCAAGACGGAACAACTCAAAGCACCCACACTAACCAGACTACCGTTTTCTGGGCTGCCCCGAGCGGATCCGGCCTCGCCGAAGGGAGTCATCGCCGCCACGTAGCGTCTCCACGGTTGCCTCTCCGTTTTCGATCCGTACGCTGATCGCGCCGTGCGTTTCGGTGTCGAGCACGGTGGCGCCGGCCTGTTCGTACACTTGCCGCACCTGGTGATGATCGCGGCCTGGTCCGCCGCTGATGATGACCCAGCGTGGGCTGCTCCAGTCGGAAAAACCGCGGGGGCTGCTGCGTATGCTCCCGTGATGCGGCGCCAGCAGCACCTCGCAGACCTGCGGCGTCTCGGCCAGCACGTCCTCCATGCCGGGCGACTCGATGTCTCCGGTCAAGAGTATGCGGCGTCCCTGGTACTCGATCGCCACGACCAGGCTGTTCGCGTTGTCGCTGCCTTGTACGCCGCCGGCCAGAGGATGCCAGACCTCGATCCGGCAATCTCCGCCGACGTGCAGCCGGTCGTTGGCCCGGATCGACGCCAGCGGCGTACTTGCGCCCTCGATTGCTTCCAGCAGCCGCGCGGTCGCCGCGTCTGGATTGTTGAACATCACCGGCGACACGTAGACTCGTCCCACCGCGATTTCGTCGAGCAGCTCGGGCAGCGCGTTGTAGTGATCGATGTCGGCGTGCGATATCACCACCGCATCCAGCCGCATGATGCCCCGCGACCAGAGGAAGCCCGATACGGAGCGCGCCCCGGCCGTGGGCGACCCCAGCCGGCCGCAGTCGTAGAGCATGGTCCGCCCGTCGGGCAGCTCGATCACCACCGCACACCCATGCCCCACGGATAAAAAGGTGCACGCCAGCCGGGGCGCTTCCAGCTTGCGGGCCAACGGCACCGCAAGGCCCACCGTGGTCCAGGCGGCCAACAACGCGAGGCACCACCGGGGCGGCGGCCGCAGCGCCGGCACGGCCATCCACGTGGCGAGCACGCCGTAAAAGACCGCCAGCCACCAGCCGTCGGGTCCGGGCACCCAGACGTGACTCCCCGGGCACCGGCTGGCCAAGTCGACCACCAGGTTCAGAAACCAGAGACACATGTCGCAGACCCAGCCAGCGACGGCGCCCAGCGGCGGCGCAACCCAATCGAGGACGAGCACGGCGAACCCCGACATCAGCCCGACCGCGATGGGGACCGCCAGCAGCGGCGTCAGCAGCAGCGTGGCGGGCGAAAAGAGGTGGAAGTGCGCCATCACCAGCGGCGCGCTGGTGCCCCAAACGGCGGCCGTCAACAGCGTGGCCCGCCAGCACCAACCGCACAGCCAGCGGGCCGAGCGCTCAGGCCAAGGGCGCGATGCGGCGATCAGCCGCTCCAAGGGATCCTGGCTGGCGCCACTCGCGCGGCGGGCCAGCCGCGGGCCGAACCAGATCAGCGAGGCCACCGCCATGAACGACAGTTGCGGACCGACTCGAAACAAATCGGCCGGGTTGGCGGCCAGCACCACCAGCGCGGCCGCGGCCAGCGCATTGAACGGCAGCAGCCGCCTTCCCCAGTACAACGAGGCGGCCACCAGCAGCACCAGGATCGTGGCCCGCACGGCCGGCGGCTCGGCCGCGATCACCAGCGCATAGATCAGCACCAGCATGGCCACGCCGGCCAGTGCGGTTCCCCGCGGAACGAAGCCCAGCCGCATGGTCCAGAAGAGCGCGCCGGCCAGGATGGCCACGTGCAGCCCCGAAATCGAGAGGAGGTGGACGGTTCCGGTTCTGGCGAAGGCGTCGGTCGTTTCCTGGTCCAGTTGCTCCCTGGCCCCCAGCAACAGCGCCGCTGCCAGCCCCGATCGCTCGTGAGCCAGCCGCCGCCAGAGCGCTTCGTCGCCGCTGGTGCGCAAGTTTTCGAACCACTGGCCGATGCTCCAGCGCGCCCGCCTGGCAGTCACCGTGACGCATTGGGGAAAATCGGCCGACAGCAGGCTGAGTTGCCGGCGGCCGCGGGCGTGCCGGGCGAAATCGAACTCGCCCGGATTGCGGGGACCAGCCGGGGCCGAAAGCTGGCAGGCGATCCGCAGGCGATCGCCCACCGAGACGCCCAGCAAGTGCCCGTTGACCAACAGCAGCGACCGTCCGCTGGCAGGCAGCCAGGCGTCGCCGTCGCGCAGGGCGGTCACGCGAACCAGCATCCGCGTGCGGTCGCCGCTCTCG
>JBBDNX010000762.1:0-1851 GCA_040877345.1 Pirellulales bacterium | reverse complement strand
CCTCGCCGCCCGGCTCGATCAGCGGCAAGATCGCCAGCGACTTGGTGTGCGACTCGTCGACATAGGCCTCGAGCGCCTCTTCCACTTGCGGCGCAAGATTCGAGGCGTCGCCCGCATACCAGCAGTCCTCACCGGTCTTTGCCACGGCGGTCGCCGCCCTGGTGGCCTTTGCCGGTTTCTCGCCTTTGGCAAGCCCGGTTCATCCCAGTCGGGATCCGGTCAAGGTGGAGGTCAAGGCTTCGGCCGAGCGCATCGAATCGGTGGCGTCGCGCGCCATGGCTCGGCAAACGATGCATCGCGGGCAAGAGTAACACGGGCGGCTTGTTTCGAATCGCCAGGCAAGATCATGCAAATCCAGACGATCGTCGGTATCTTCTGCAACGCCTCGCTGGTCACACTCTTCTTTCCCGCCGCGAAGCTGCGGGGCGGCAAGGCCAGCCGGCGGGCCCCCACCCAAGGCGGCCGTCCCGCCGACCAGGCCACCGCCATGGCGCCCAGCCCGACTTGCCTTGACGAGCGGCTCGTCCGCGAGTTGATCTGGCCGGAGGCTTTGATCCATTCGGCCGAGCGGCAGCTCGATCGCGACGTGCGATTGCTGGCGATGCTGTTCCGCCGGTGGGGCATCTGAGGCTTTGCCCTCCTCTTCGCCCCAGCGCACATCTCGGCCAGCAATCGGATCACGGTCAGATCACGGTCAGATCTCGCGCCAGCACCAGGCAGGCCACGCCCTGCAACAACACCAGCGCGCCCCCCGCCGCGTGGCGGCCGCACGCGGCCTCGCCGACCGTTTCGGCCGCCAGGGCCGCACCCAACGGCATCAGAAACAGCCACAAGCGGGCCACCTCGCCCAGGTTGAGTCCTGAAAAGTTCAAGGCGACCACGATCACCAGCCAGGCGATCGCCAAAGGGTCGAAGCGGCCCCGCGCGAACAAGCCGCGCGCTTCGCCGCTAAGCCGCACCACCAGCAGGATCGCGGCCGGTAATCCCATGGCCACGGCCAATTCGATCGGATTGACGAGCACCCACGACCAGTAGCTGCGGTCGACCAGCTTGTAGAACTCCGAGTTCTTGGCCAGGTTGATGCTCCAGCACTCCAGCACATTGTGGTCCCAGACCAGATACAGCAAGGCCGGCCCCAATAGCAGTCCCGCGGCCGCCGCGGTCAGCGGCCGGATCCATGCTAGCGGGCGATGCGTAAGCGGTTGCGACTCGCCCGTCCGGCCTGCTTTCGCTCCGGCGGCGGCCGGTCCGGAGGCGGGCCGGCGGCGCCAGGCGAACATTTCCAGCGCAACCAGGCAAACCGCCAGCGCGGCTACGGCGGCAAACACCAGCGACATGAACAGTCCGGCAAACAGCACCAGGCCCGCCGCCGCCGCGGCCACGACGCTCTTGCGGCGCACGGCATGGCAGCACAGCGCCAACGCAAGCGCGGCAAAAGTCGGATAAACCGTGTCGGACCGCGGCGCAAACAGAATGCCGGCCGGCACCAGTCCGGCCACGGCGGCCGCCAGCCAGGCGGCCGACCGGCGGGAGCGGATCCGCACCAGCCAGGCGACCGGCAGCACCACCAGGATCGCCGCCGCTCGGCTTGCCAAGGCCACCGTGGCGATCGTCGCCCGGTCCGCGCTAGGTATGATTGCGCCTTGACTCACCTGCAGATGGTCCAGCACGTCGGTCATGTCGCGAGGTTGGGCATGGTCGATCCAGGATGCCACGGCCTCGTGGCGCTCGAAAAAGCTGAGCAATCCGCGATACAGCACGAACCAGCCGGGCGGATGCGTCGAGACGTGACTGGGCGGGTGACTGCGGAGGAACTCGTCGTAGTGCGCCAGCAATTCGCGGTTGCCGCGT
>JBBDNX010000761.1:0-10049 GCA_040877345.1 Pirellulales bacterium | reverse complement strand
CCAATCAAAGCGGGATAATCGGCGCTGCCTCGGCCCAGGGGCACTTCTACGCCGCGGCCCTGAGCCAGGTCGTGGACGCCGTCATTGGCGTGCACGTACTGAATGTCCGGTCCAAGCGCCTCGATTGCCTCGAGCGGTGAAAACCCGTTGACGATCAGGTTGCCCGGATTCAACGTGGCCCCCAACGAGCCGGCCGGCAGCGCGTCGATCAGACGCTTGAGGTCGGCCCCGCTTTCGCTGCCCGTTTCCGCGGCCAACATCACGCCCACGTGCTGGCCGTAGGCGCCCAGGTCGCTGAGAGCCTGGACCAGGTTATGCCAGGCCTGCCCCTCGGGCTTGGCGGGCACGCGGCCCACCTGGTTCACCAGCACGCCGGCCCGCAGCGAGCGGGCAAAGGCGAGCGCCTGCTTGGTCGCTTCGACGCGCCGCTGGAGGTCGTCGCTGGCGTCGTAACCTCGACGGGTGCGGAAGCCGACGGCCGCCACGGACAGCCCCAGGTCGTCGAGCAGCTTGCGCAACTGCCGCAGGCCGGTTTCCGAGAGCTCGTTGGGCTTGACGTCGCCGCGCGCATCGACCTCGACCGCCGAGGCGCCGAGCTGCTTGGCGACGTGCAGCGCCTGCTTGAAAGGCAGCCGCAAGCTGCGCAATTGGATGGCGATTTTCCGCATGTCGGATGCTTGTTAAGCCGTTGGCGTTGATCCTGATTGTAGCGGCGGCCGGCGGCGCGCCCATGGCATCGTGGCCGAGCGGTGAGTTTGGTATGTTGCCTTCCAGCAATGGCCGGTTTCTTGATCTATGGCGCGAATGGGTATACGGGAGGTTTGATTGCGCGGGAGGCGATCGCCAGGGGACATCGGCCGATCGTGGCAGGACGCAGTCAGCAGCCGGTCGAGGCCTCTGCAAACGAAATGGGACTCGAGGGCCGCGTGTTCGGCCTGGACGATGCCAAGAACATCGATGCAGCGCTCCGGGATGTCGATGTCGTGCTGAACTGCGCGGGACCGTTTTCAAGGACGGCCGGGCCGCTGATCGACGCCTGCCTGCGGACTGCCAGGCACTACGTGGACATCACGGGTGAGGCGGCCGTGTTCGAGGCCGTGGCCGGGCGCGGCAAGGAGGCGAAGGCGGCGGGCGTCATGCTGATGCCCGGCGCCGGGTTCGACGTGGTACCGTCCGACTGCCTGGCGGTCCATCTCAAGCGGCGGCTGCCGTCGGCGACGAAGCTGGCGCTGGCGTTCCAGTTTCAAGGCCGCCTCTCGCGCGGAACGGCGCTGACGATGCTCGAAAACCTGCACGGCCAGGGGCTGGTGCGGACCGACGGAAAGCTGACGCGCGTGCCCGCGGCGTGGAAAACGCGGACGATCGACTTCGGCGGCGGGCCGGTGAAAGCGGTGACCATCCCGTGGGGCGACGTGGTGACCGCGTATTACAGCACCGGCATCGGGAACATCGAGATCTACATGGCGGCGCCGCTCGTGCGCCGCTTGGCGGTTCGGGCAACGCGGTACTTGGCGCCGCTGCTGCGCAGAGAGCTTGTGCGACGGCAACTGGAAAAGCGAATCCGGGCTGCTCGGCCCGGACCATCGGACGCCGAGCGGGCACGCGGCGCGAGCTGGCTGTGGGGCGAAGTCTCGGACGACGGCGGGAACCGCGCCGTCTCTCGAATCCAAGGTCCGGATGGATACACGTTGACCGCGCAAGCGGCAGTCGCCGTGATCCAGCGCGTGCTGGCCGGCGACGCGCCGGCCGGCTATCAGACCCCTTCAATGGCTTACGGACCGGATTTTGTGTTGACGCTGCCGGGGGTGGAGAGGAGGGCAGAAGGATGAAGGCAGAAGGCAGAAGGCAGAAGAGGCAGAAGGAAAAGAGGAGGAGCACGTTTTCCTTGGCAGAGGGCAAGCAAAGCGCGACGGTTGAAGAGAGGCAGCACTGCTGGGCAAGCCAGCAGTGGCACCCGAAGAGATGCCCGTCGGAATGGAAAGTGCAAGCTGAAGTCGGGCCGAGCCAGATCGGAGGCCTGAAGTCTGGCGACTTCAGCTACGACGGAGAGGAGAGCATCGGGGGACGGAAGCCGGGCGACTTCAGCTACGCGCCGCCGCGTTGACTTGCCAAGGGGCCTACCTAGAATAGCCTGACGCGTTCGCCCCACCGGCCGACGGAGCAAGCCAGCCATGCCGCACCGCTTTTTGACCGCTTTGCCCGTCTTCAACGAAGTCGACCACGTGGCTGGCGTGCTCGGCGAGGTCCAACGCTATAGCCCGCAAGTGCTTGTCGTCGACGATGGTTCGACCGACGGCACCGCCAACGTGCTGAGAGAATGGAACCGCCGGGAAGACGCGGGGCGGATCCAGGTGGTCACGCACCAGCGCAACCTGGGATATGGTGCGGCCTTGCGATCGGCCTTCGAGTTCGCCCGCCAGAACGACTACAAGATCCTGGTGACGATCGACTGCGACGGCCAGCACGAACCGAAGCGGATCCCGCGTTTTGTGGCTGCCTCGGCCGGCTGGGACATCGTGTCGGGCAGCCGTTATCTGAAGCAGTATCGCGGCGACAGCCAACCGCCGGCCGAGCGGCGGCGGATCAACGAGGTGCTGACGGCTGAGTTGAACGCCCTCCTGGGATTGAACCTGACCGATGCCTTCTGCGGCTTTAAAGCGTACCGGGTGAAGGCGTTGGACCGGCTGTGCCTGAGCGAAAACGGTTATGCCATGCCGCTGGAGTTGTGGGTGCAGGCCGCCCACGCCGGGTTGCGGATTCGTGAATTGCCCGTTCCGCTGATCTACCTGGACGAGAGCCGGTCGTTCGGCGGCTCGCTGGACGACGCCGAGGTGCGGCTGGCGCATTATCGCGAGGTGCTGGCGCGGAGCATGGCGGCCGTCGAAAAGTGCGGCGCCGCGCCCGCCAAGGGAACTCCCTGCGGCGAGAGCGCCTGATGAACGGAGCTGGCGAACCGGCCGCCGGGGCGTTGGTCGGCCGCGCCGGCGAAATCGATGACGTGGACCTCGCCGCGAGCCAACCGAAGTCAGTGAGCACTCTCGTTCAGCTCGACGGCGCCACGCTCGACTACCGGCCGCTCAAGGCGCCGCGCGAGGACAGGGCGGTCCTGATCGAGCCGCCGCTGGAGACCGCGGCCTCGCTCTTGGCCGAGCAGGCGCGACGGGAGCCGGAACGGTACGACGTGCAGGGACGCGCGCTGGCCGATCTGGCGGCCGAGGCCCGCTCGCAGTTCGTCGCCGAAGCGTGGCGGTACACGTCGAGTTACCGCGACGTCCCAGAGCCCCCGGCCGCGGGACCGGTGCTGCTGGCCGGCCACCAGCCGCAGATGTTTCATCCGGGCGTCTGGTTGAAGAATTTTGCCTTGGGCTACCTGGCCGGGCGGCACGGCGGGACCGCCGTCAACCTGTTGATCGACGGCGACACGATCAAGAATGCGGCGATACGCGTGCCCGTTGGTTCGCCGGCAGAACCCTTTAGCCGCCTGGTGCCGTATGACGACCCGACGACCGAGATACCGTATGAAGAACGCGGCATCCAAAATGCCTCCACGTTCGAGAGCTTCGGGCGGCGGGCCGCAGAGGTCATTGCTCCGCTGGTCGCGGATCCGCTGGTCGAGCGATTCTGGCCGATGGTGGTCGGCCGCTCGCGCGAAACGGGCAACCTGGGAGAATGTTTGGCCCAGGCCAGGCACCAGCTCGAAGGCGGATGGGGCCTCTCGACGCTGGAGATGCCGCTGAGCCGGGTTTGTACGCTGGGGGCTTTTGCCTGGTTTGCCGCCCATTGGCTGGCCCAGCTTCCGCGGCTGCACGCAATCTATAACGACTCGGTGGCCCTCTATCGCCGCGTACACCGGATACGCAGCTTGAACCATCCGGTGCCCGGCCTGGCGGCCGACGGCGACTGGCTGGAAGCTCCGTTCTGGATTTGGACCAGCCGGCGGCCGCATCGGCGGCGGGTCTTTGCCCGGGCGCGCGGCCGCGAGACGCTGCTCACGGACCGCGAAGGGTTCGAGCTGGCCCTGCCGCTGACCAGCGACGGCGACGGCGCCGCAGCGGCGGCTTGCCTGGCGGAGTTGCCCGGCCGTGGAATCCGCTTGCGGACGCGGGCCCTGGCCACCACCTTGTTTGCCCGCATGTTCCTGGGCGACCTGTTTCTGCACGGAATCGGCGGCGGAAAATACGATCAACTCACCGACCTGATCGTCCGCCGTTTCTTCGGCATTCGGCCGCCGCCTTGGATCGTGCTGTCGGCCACGCTGCACTTGCCGATCCCGCGGCCGCCGGCCTGCGAGCATGACGTCCGCGGGGCGGCCCAGCGACTGCGAGGGTTGACCTATCATCCGGAGCGGCACGTGGCGCTCGACCAACTGCGGCCCAGCGAGGTCTCCACGGTCGAGCGGCTGATTGCAACCAAGCGCCGGTGGATCGAAACCGAGCCGGCGCCGGCCAACGCCCGCCGGCGTTGCCGGGAGATCCGGGCGGTCAACGAAGCGCTGCAAGCTTGGGTCGAGCCGCTGCGCCGGCATTGGCTGGCGGAGCACGATCGGCTGGTGCAATCCGGGCGCGCGCTGGCCACGTTGAGCTGGCGCGAATACGCCTTCTGCTTGCACCGTGAAAAAACTTTGCGGGATTTTTTGCTGGATTTTCCTCCCGGCGGGACGTAGTCTACTGGTCGTGACGGATCGATCACGACAAGCTGAAGGGATTCGAGCTGATGCGCCGAGCGCCTCCCGCCGCGCACGCTAAGCGGGGCCATCGGCAGTCCGCCCCATCTCAGGCCGCCGGCCAGCCGGTCGAGCAAGGCCCTGGCGTCCGCCTGGTTGCCGCCCGCGCCGGTGACCACACCGCCATCCACCAGTTTCTCACCGCGGTCTTCCAGGGTCCTACCCGCGACGGCTTCCATTCGTCGCTCGACGATCCCTTTTACGAGCCGCACGACCGGCTGGTCGTCAAGCGGGGCGGGCGAATCATTTCGCACTTGCAGCTCACGCAGCGGGTGATGTGCCTGGGCAGCGCGCGTTTGCCGGTGGCCGGACTGCACTGGCTGGGCACCTTGCCCGAGTTCCGCCGCCAGGGCCATGCCCGGCAGTTGCTGGAGGCGGCCGAGAGCGTCATGGCGGACAACCGCACGCTGCTGGGCGTTTTGACCACCCGCGAGCCGCGGTTTTTTTCCTCGGTGGGTTGGGCGGTTTGCGGCCGGCAAAGCCAGGCCAGGGCCGGCAGCCGCGACCTGTTGGCCCAGCTCTCCGTCCGGGGCCTGCCCCCCGCCGAGCAGCCCCTGACCATCCGTCCCTGGCGCCAGGTTGAGCTGCCCGCCCTGATGCGGCTCTACCAGGAGAATACGGCGACCGCGGCCGGTCCATACCAGCGGAGCGAGGCCTACTGGCGATGGCTCATCAGCCGCAAGGAGTTCGACCAGGTTTGGGTGGCCGTGGAGGGACCCGACCGGTTGGAGCTCGATTTCGCCGGCTCGCAGGTGGTGGGCTACGCCGTGACCAGAGACGACCGCGTGATCGAGCTGCTCACCGCGGCCGACCATCCCACCGCGGCCGAGCAGTTGCTCGCTAGGGCGTGCAGTGAGGCGATCGAGCGCGATCAGCACTCGATCTCGCTGTCGGTCCCTCCGGGCGACCGGCTGTTCGATTTGTTCCAAACCGCCGGCGGCACGCTGCACCAAACCGAAGCTTTCCAGGGCGAAGTGCAGATGATGAAGCTGATCGATCCCGGCCGCTTGCTGCGGGCGATGGCGGCCGAGCTGCACCGCCGGGCCGTTTGCGCCGGTTTGGCGCGCCCGTGCGAACTGGGCTTGCAGGTCGATGGGCAGAAGTACCACCTGGTTCTTTCGCGCCGCAGCGTTCAGGTGCGGCCGCATCGACTGGGCCGCAGCTACTTGACGCTGAGCATGCCGGAGTTGACGCGCCTGGTGGCCGGGCACCTCGACGTGGGCGAGAGCATCGAGGCAGGGCGCGTGGCCGCCTCGACTCGCCTGGCCGGCGAGATTGCCCAGGTTCTTTTCCCGCGGCTTCCTTTATGGCGGCCGTCGCTGGACGACCTGGTGAGCTGAGGGACGGGCGAAGACGTTCCTCGCGAATGACTGGGGCACGCTTATCGCTTTGCCCCAGGCACCCGGGGAGTGTGCCTGCTACTTTGGGCGGACGGCACACGGGAGTGTGCCTGCGACTTTGGGCGTCACATCTCCAGGAACGGCACCGGCACGAGGAAGGCGTGCTGCTCGTAGAGGCTGCCGACGCCGTACCAGGAGGTGAACTGCGTGAAATAGACGAAGAAGACGTACACGGCCGCCACGCCAACCATGGCCGGCTTGACCGGCAGCCGCAAAAGCCAATGGCGGTTGCGGGGGCGGCGCATGGCATAACCGGTGGCCCAGCCGGTCACCAGGCGCGCCGGCAGGATGAACAGCACAAACACCAGGCTCGGCAGCCAGGCGGCCTCGCGCGGCAAAAGCTCGATCTTCAACAGGTACAGCGGCAGTGCGAACGACAGCGTTACCAACAGGGCCAAGAGGAAGGCGAGCGGCGCTTTGCGGTACAGCGCCCGCACCGCGGCCCCCTCGAACATGGCGCGGAACCGGTTTTCGGCGGCGAATCGGGTCTGTGCGAAAGGCAGGTACAAGAGCACCCATACCAGCCCGGCGGCGCCCAGGAACCCCAGGATCGGCAGTTGCTGAGCGGCCGCGAGCATGGTGATCGGTACGAACAACCAGGCCAGGCCGCCCACGAAGCCCCGCAATCCCAACCAGAAATAGTACGGCAGGCGCAAGCCGACCACGAAATGCCAGACCGCATCGCGCGCCCGGGGCGCAGGCTCGCCTTCGGAGGAGAACAGGCGGCGCACTGCCCGCCCTACTCGGCCGATCAGCTTGAACGGCGCGGGTCGCAGAAAGTGCCGCAGCTTTCCGCCACGCCAGCAGGCGTCGACGACTTGAATCACCACCAGCGTGGTCAGCACGACCAAAGCAATCGACCAGGCCCGGTCCGCCTTGCCGCCTGGCTCGATCAGCCGAGCCGAGGCGGCCATCGAAGAGACAAACCGGACCGGCAGCAACAGCAGCCACGTGCCCAGCACGACGCCGCCCAGCCTGGCTGCCTTGCGCACGCCGACGAACCCGGCCGTCACCCGCCCGGTGCGTGCGATGCGGCCGCTCGATTCCAGCAGGTATCCGAGGCTGAGCAATCCCAGCAGAGGATAAGTGGCCAGTACGGATAGTGCCAGCACGATTGAAACCAGGCCGAACAGCCACTCGGCCGCGGAGCAAATCGTGTCCCACGCGCGCCTGGCCAGTCCCCGCCGGCGCGGGCCGGGCGCAGCGGCCAGCTCGGCCGTTATCACCTCCGGCCCGCCGGTTTCAATAGTGATGAGAGTCGCAGTCACCGCCAATAATCCTCCAGCACTCCAGCAATCCTCCGAGGGCGGTTCGCGAACCGGCCGGCAATCTTGGCCAATTCTTCGCTCTCCGATACGAAGTACCCTGGAATTGGGCCGCCGGTGTCGCCGCGCCGGGGAAATAATGTTGAAAATCGGCCCCGGTCCGGCGGGTATTATTGATCAGTTCGCGCTGCGAGGGGCCGGGCGGGGAGAAATAACACGATGTGGGCGCGTAACCTCTTATTCTTCGGCATTTGCGCCATCGGCGTGGCGGCCTTGGCGACAGGCCTGTCCCCCGCCCAGAAGCCCATGCGCCTTGTGGTTCGTCCGGCCGACGATCTGGGGCCGGCCCTCCAGCAACTGAACGTGAGCCTCCAGTCCGAGTGGTCGGCCCGCGGGCTGGCGCCGGCTCCACCGGCCGATGAAGCGGCACTTGCCCGGCGGTTATCGCTGGCCTTGCTGGGCACGATTCCCTCCTTGGAGGAGCTGCGGGCACTGGAGCAACAGCCTGCCGCGACGCGTCTCGATTGGTGGCTGGGAGGCATTCTCGCCGATGCGCGGCACCACGACTACCTGGCCGAGCGGCTGGCAAGGGCTTACGTCGGGGTGGAGGAGGGGCCGTTCATCATCTATCGCCGCCGCCGGTTCGTGGCCTGGCTGTCGGACCAGTTGCGCGACAACCGGCCCTACGACCAGGTCGTGCGGGATTTGATCACCGACAGCGGCCTGTGGACGGATCGTCCGGCGACCAACTTCGTCACGGTCACGGTCAATCCGGACGGTGGGCAGGGGCCGGACGAGAGCAAGCTGGCGGCTCGGGTGTCGCGGGCCTTCCTCGGAGTGCGGATGGACTGCGCCCAGTGCCACGATCATCCGTTCGAGAGTTGGAAACAGGGCGACTTCCACGGGTTGGCTGCCTACTTCGGTCAAACGCAGCAGACGTTCACCGGCATACGCGACCGCGACGGCGTTTACCAGTTCGAGAACCCCGAGTCGGGCGAGCAGGAGACGGTGCAGCCTGGCGTTCCTTTCCAGCCTGAATTGCTGAGGGCAAGCGGCACGCTCCGCGAGCGCCTGGCGGGCTGGGTCACGCACCCCGACAATCTGGCCTTCAGCCGGGCCATCGCCAACCGTATCTGGGCGCTCGTGATGGGTCGGCCGCTGGTCGAGCCGATCGACGATATTCGCCCGGACGACGAGGTTCCCCCCGTGCTCGACCTGCTGGCCCAAGACTTCGCCGCTCACGGCTATGACCTGCGGCGGCTGATCCAGTTGATCGTGGCCAGCCAGGCCTTCCAGCTCGATAGCCGCGCCGACCCAGCCGACCCGGCGGCCGAGATCACGCCGGCGCATGAAGAAGCCTGGGCGGCCTTCCCGATCACCCGGCTGCGGCCCGAGCAGGTCGTGGGAGCGGTGCTCCAATCCGCGTCGCTGGAGACGATCGACCACAACTCGCACATTTTCGTCCGCATCGGCCGCTCGATTGCCCAGGCGCAGTTCGTCCAACGCTATGGCGACGAGGGAGAAGAAGAATTTCGGCCGCAAGGAGGCACAATTCCCGAACGCCTGCTGATGATGAACGGAGACCTGGTGGGCAACAAGACCACTGACAACGTGTTCGCCAACGCCGTGGGCCGCATAGCCGCCTTGGCGAGCAGCGATGCCAAAGCGGTTGAAACCACGTACCTGGTCGTGCTGTCGCGGCGTCCGACTCCCGAAGAGGCCCGCTATTTCACGAGCCAGCTTGCCGGCGACCAACCGCAGCGCGGCCAGCGGCTGGAAGACCTGTACTGGGCACTGCTCAATTCGACGGAGTTTTCATGGAACCATTGATCCGCGCGTCGTCGGCCATCCCCTTTCAATGCGAGGCTCGTCCGGGGAGGGGCCTCTCGCGCCGCGGCCTGTTGCAGTTGGCCGGAGGGTTCGCCGGCATGTCGTGGTTGACTCCGCTGGCCGAGCTGCTGGCCGAACAGGTCGAGGGCAGGCAGGCCGGGCGTCCAGCCCAGTCGCTGATCCTACTGTGGTTGGCGGGGGGCCCCAGCCAGTTGGAAACGTTCGATCCGCACCCGCGCAGCAAGATCTCGGGCGGCACCAAGTCGATTGCCACCGCGGTCAAGGGCATTCAGCTCGCCGAGGGCCTTGAGCGGCTGGCCGACCAGATAGCGCATGCCTCGATCATCCGCTCGCTGACGAGCAAGGAGGGAGACCACGAGCGCGGGACGTACATGGTCAAGACCGGCTACCGTCCCGACCCGACGGTGGTTCATCCCTCGATCGGCGCGATCTGTTGCCATCAGTTGCCGCGAGGCAAGACCGAGATTCCCCGCCACGTCTCGATCCTGCCCAGCCAATGGCCGGGCATCGGCGGCCTGCTCGGCAAGCAATACGACGCGTTCAAGACCTACGATCCGGCGCAGCCGGTGCCCGACGTGGCGTCGCTGGTTTCCGACGATCGCTTTGCCCGCCGCCTGGCCGACCTGAACCGGGTGGAAGAAGCGTTTGCACGCGGACGCCGCAAGCTGGCCGAAGGCACGCGGCACCGGCCGACCATCGACAGCGCCCGCGCGATGATGAGCTCCGAGCAACTGGCGGCCTTCGACGTCAGCCAGGAGCCCTCCGCCGTGCGGCGGTCCTACGGCGATACGCCGTTCGGCCGGGGCTGCC
>JBBDNX010000760.1:0-10054 GCA_040877345.1 Pirellulales bacterium | reverse complement strand
GGCTTCGACGGCTCCAGCATCCGCGGCTGGCAGGCCATCAACGAAAGCGACATGCTCGTCGTGCCGCAGCCGGAAACGGCGGTGCTCGATCCGTTCACGACCATTCCGACCATCAGCATGATCTGCAACATCCAGGATCCGATCACGCGCGAGGACTACACGCGCGACCCGCGCAACGTCGCCCGCAAGTCGGTCAATTACCTGAAGAGCACCGGCATTGCCGACACCTGCAACTGCGGGCCCGAGGCGGAGTTCTACATCTTTGACGACATCCGCTACGACCAGAGGCCCAACGAAGGCTATTACCACATCGACAGCGTCGAGGGGGAATGGAACCGCGGCCGGGATGAAAAGCCCAATCTCGGCTCCAAGTTGCGGTACAAGGAGGGTTATTTCCCCGTGCCGCCGGCCGACCAGATGATGAACATCCGCAACGAGATGATGCAGACCATGGTCGATTGCGGACTGGAAGTCGAAGCCCAGCATCACGAGGTGGGGACCGCCGGACAGGCCGAAATCGATCTGCGCTTCCAGAGCCTCGTGAAGATGGCCGACAGCATGATGATGTACAAATACATCATCAAGAACGTCGCCAGGCGGCACAACAAGACCGTCACCTTCATGCCCAAGCCGCTGTTCGGCGACAACGGTTCCGGCATGCACACCCACATTTCGCTCTGGAAGGGGGGCGAGCCCCTCTTCGCCGGCAGCGGCTACGCCGGGCTCAGCGAGATGGCCTTGCACGCCATCGGCGGGCTATTGAAGCACGCCCCCAGCCTGCTGGCCTTCGCCTGCCCCACCACCAACAGCTACAAGCGGTTGGTCCCCGGCTATGAAGCGCCGGTCAACCTGGCCTATTCGCAACGGAACCGCTCGGCCTGCTGCCGGATTCCGATGTACAGCCCCAGCCCCAAGGCCAAGCGGGTCGAGTTCCGCTGCCCCGACCCAAGCTGCAACCCGTACCTTGCGTTCGCGGCCATGTTGATGGCGGTGATCGACGGCGTGCAGAACAAGATCAGCCCGGGCGACCCGCTGGACAAGGACATCTACGACCTGGCGCCCGAGGAGTTGGCCGAAGTGCCCAAGACCCCCGGCTCGCTCGACGAGGCCCTCGATTCCCTCGAGCGCAACCACGAGTTCCTGCTGCGAGGCGACGTCTTCACCGCCGACGTGATCCAGACCTGGATCAAGTACAAGCGGGAAAAGGAAGTCGACGCCATGCGGCTGCGCCCCCACCCCTACGAGTTCTGCCTCTATTACGACATCTGATCCGACATCTGAACAGTCGTTTTTCAAACCGGCCAACCGCCCCCGGCGGCTGGCCGGTTTTTTTCATGGACCGGCCTCTTCGCAACTGCGCGAGCCGGCGCCTTGCAGCCCGAGCTACTTGATTCAGGGCCAAAGGCCGGGCAGACTAATCTCCGTAACCAAATATGGAGAAACCGAATCCCATGTCTCCTGCCACCATCTCTCCCGCCACGCTGGAAAAGCTTGCCAGGTTCGACACGCCCACCATCTGCAACGTGATCGAACTGTTCGACGTGCGGCCCCGTAACCGCGGTTACATGGACGGCCGCGTCCGGGCCAATTTTCCGCAGTTCCCGCCGATGGTCGGTTTCGCCAGCACGGCCTGTTTCCGCAGCGACGCGCCGCCCGCCAAGGGCGACGCTTACGGCAGCATGGAAAGCCAGGTCGCCGGCTTCGCCGAGTTGCCCGGCCCGGCGGTGGTCGCCTTCGAAGATCTGGACGATCCGCCGGTGGCGGCCACGTTCGGCGAGGTGATGTGCTCCACCTACCAGGCGTTCGGCTCAGCCGGCCTGATCACCTCCGGCGGAGGCCGCGACTTGGAGCAGGTCATGGCGCTCAAGTACCCCACGTTCACCGGATCGACGATCTGCGCCCACGCCTACTGCCACATCCTGCACCTCGGTTTGCCGGTGCGGGTCGGCGGCCTGGTGGTGAACCAGGGCGATCTGTTGCACGGCGACGCCAACGGCGTGACGAACATCCCGCTGGAGATTGCCGCGGCGGTGGCCGACGTTGCCGGCGAGTTCGTGGCGGCCGAGCGGATCGTGCTCGATTACGTGCGCGGGTCCGGCCAAAAGACCGCGGCAGGCCTGGCGGCAGCGCGGAAGGAGTTTTCGGCCGTCGTGTCCCGCTTGATCGAGCGGGCCAAGGCCGCCCGATAGGGCAGGGCCACCAGGTGAGGGCGGCCTGGCCCTCACAGCCTCACCGAGTGCTGGCCGACGCATGGTCGGCTCGCGGTCTTTGGCGATGGGCTTCAGCGTTCGCTGGTGGACCTGCCGGTGCACGTAGCTGCGGGTGTGCCCCCAGGGGGTGCCCGTGTGCCGAACGAGGACATCAGGCGGTCAGCCGTGTGCAAGTTCGTCGTGCCGCTGGTTAGCCCGCGAAGCGGGCGTTAGTCCATAGCCGGGCGGCGTAAGCCCCCGGTTGCCGTTCCAGCAAGTCCGTTTCAGCCCCCGAACGGGGGCGACAGTACGCCTCGGGTGCGGCCCCGAGCCGCCTTGTCCTCTTCCGCCCCGAAGGTGGCCAAAACATGCCAGCCCAGGGCAACGCCCTGCGGACCGAACCACCAAAAGAAACCCTCGTAGACCGATGTCTCAGCATCGGTCCTTGGTGTGGCTACTCCGGGAACTCGTACTGGGCGTTCCCGGGGTCGAAGTCGCTGTCGGAGAGGTCTTGGTTGAACTTCAGGTCGAGATACGTGTACTGCTCGACCAGGATCGGCTTTCCACTCCCATCGTCGGGCCAATCGTAGGTTTCGAAGCGGACCGGCAGGTTCCACTCGCGATCGAGATAGATGCGGGCAATGGCCAGGCGGAATTCGCCTTCAACCCTAGGATGGGTGATCTTCACCAGCGTGCAGGGACGCTTATCCACCTCGACGCCTTCGACGAACTGCACCCGGCACTCTTCCAGAGCATCCATGCGCTCGCCCAGCTCGATCAACTTGCCCAGGAGTCGCTTCATGCCGGCAGTCGTGATCGGATGGCGGTTGCCGATCATGGCGAAGAACCCGGTCGGCTCCAGCGCCATCCGGCCCAGGATCTTTCCTCGCAAGCCCGTGGCGTGGGCCAACAGCTTGCCGTCGTTGCGCCCTTCGACATAGATGGCCTCCCGCCCGGCCAACGATTCGGGCTCGATAAAGCGCATGTAGACGCTGAACGGCTCGTGCCGGACCTTCATCGTCAGCCGCTGCTGGTCCAGCAACTCGTCGCCGACGCGCTCGCGCTTGACGAACGTGCAGGAATAATCCTCGATTTCCGCGATCGACTCGAGCGAGCTCTTGGCCATCTCCATGGCCTTGTCCAGCGGCCGCGGGACCCGTTTTGCCTCATCCGGCGAGTTCGGCGCATCGCCGGCGGCCGCCGGCGGCCGGAGCGACGTGCGGCGCGGGCCCGCCGGCGGCGCCTGCTGGTCGCAAGCCGCCCCCGCGCACAATAACCAGGCCAGCACCAACACCGGCCTCGCCGGTCCCGCGCTCTCGATCCGTTTCACCCCGCGCGTCTCATCGTTCGTTCGCAGCGTGTTCATTGTTCGATTCCTTCGATAACTCCTTTCTCCCTTCCCTGATCCGCGCTCTTCGTGTTCGCGGCGTCGCCAGTTCTCCGCAACTCCGTGGCGTCTATTCTTCCTTCTGCTTGCCGTCCTCCTTGTTGTCCTTGTTCAGCGTGAGCAGCTTGTCTTCCGGAAACGTTGTCAGCACAAGATCCTTGAAATGGATCTCCTGCGGCACGTTGTTGGAGTGCAGTTGCAGGCCGATGGGCCCTTCGTAGAGGGCATCCTCTTTGGGATCGGCCCAATCGACCACCAGGCTGCCGTTGGCCACCACGCGGATGCGGTTGCCTTGGGCCAGGATCTCCAGCTCGTTCCAATCGTGCTGCTTGCCGACCTTGCGTGCCGGCTCGCCATCGACCGGCAGCCCGCCCCGGCCGAACAAGTCGTACATGCCCCAGCCGCTGGGGAACATCACCAGGTGCCCGGCAAACGTGTATTCATCTCCGTGCTCCGGCGCCTGCTTGCCCCACATGGCGATGCCGGAGTGCATCTCCGACTCGACCAGCTTGACGGTGGCCAGCAGGCGGAAGTCGCTGAACTCCCGTTCGGTCAGCAGGTACGTGCTGACTTTGACCGGCTCGGAGTTCTTCCCCACGATCACTCCATCCTCGACGCTCCAGAGGTGCTCGTGCCCGACCCAGCCCTCCAGGTCCTTGCCATTGAACAGCTCGATCGTCTCCGACTTCCCCTTTCGGGGCGGCACGATCTTGGTCGGCTCGTCGGCGGCCTCGGCCGATTGAGCGGCGGCCAGGGCCAACGACAAGGTAAACGCAGCCAGGCATGCGCGGCACAACATGGTTTTCATCGCAGCAGTCCTCAAAGCGGTGGTTGCAGGAAGCGGTATCGCCCGCGCACCACGATAGCCGAAGCGGCCGCCCGATGCACCAGATCCCTGGATGGCAGCGATATTCCTTGGAATGCCGAGCTACCGCGAACCCTGTCGAGCGTCGCCTTCACCAAGACTTCGGCTCTCCAAGGCCCAAGACCCAAAACCCAACCAGGCGTCTCCGTGTCCTTCGTAACTCCGTGGTTAATTCCTCTTCCTCTTCCTCCGTCCGTCCCAAGACCAAAGAACAAAGTACCAAGCACCAAGCACGCCTCTTCCCACCTTCCGCCTTCCTCCCTTAGAATGTCACTATTCCCGCAAATCACGTCCCGCGAGGCCGCTCGATGTCTCGACGCAATCTGAACCTGCTGCTGGCGATTTCCATCGTCTCGTTCGCCTGCTACAAAAAGGCCGACAGCGCTTACCGCAGCCATTACGGCCGGATGTTCGGCACCTTTGTCGAGGTGCTCTCGCAGATCGATGCCCACTACGTGGAGAAGGTCGACGACCGCGACCTGTTCGAGGGAGCGCTCACCGGCATGGTCAAACGCCTGGATCCCTACTCGGCCTACATTCCGCCCGCCGAATCGACCGAGTTTCGCGAGTCGCTCGACCAGCAATTCGGCGGCATCGGCATCGAGGTCTCCTGGGACCCCCAGACCAAGCTCCTGACGGTGCTCAGCCCGCTGGTCGGCTCGCCGGCTTACGATGCGGGTATCCTGGCCGGCGACAAGATCCTGCTGATCGACGGCGAAAGCACCGAGGGCTTCAACATCCAGGACGCGGTCCAGCGGCTAAAGGGGCAGCCCGGCGAACCAGTCCGGCTCACCGTGCTGCACGAAGGAGACAGCCGGCCGGTCGATATCGACCTCAAGCGGGCCATTATCGAGGTCGATACGGTGCTCGGCGATACGCGCGCCGCCGATGGCAGTTGGAACTTCTTTCTCAACGACACCAAAATCGGCTACATTCGCGTCGTCGGCTTCGGCGAGCGGACCACGTCCGAGCTCCAGCGTGCCCTGGCTCACCTGGCCCGTGAGAAAGCCGAAGGCCTGGTCCTCGACCTCCGTTACAACGCCGGCGGACTGCTCAAGTCGGCTACCTCGACCTGCGATCTGTTCATCAAGCGGGGCCGCATCGTCAGCACCCGGGGCCGCGATCGGACCGACCGCGAAGTGTTCGAGGCCTCGGGCAACGCCCCCTACGCTGATCTGCCGCTGGTGGTGCTGATGAACCGCTTTAGCGCCAGTGCCAGCGAAGTGGTGGCGGCCTGCCTGCAGGACCATGGCCGGGCCGCCGTGGTGGGCGAACGCAGCTTCGGCAAGGGAACCGTGCAGAACGTCATCCCGTTGGAAGAGGGCAAGAGCGTGCTGAAGTTGACCATCGCCACGTACTGGCGGCCCAGCGACAGGAACATCGACCGGGGCAAGAACGCCAAGGAAGAAGATGCCTGGGGCGTCACGCCCAATCCGGGACTGGAGGTCAAGCTGACCGACGAGGAGTTGCGGAGAGTGGTCGAAGAGCGGCGGCAGCGCGACGTCGTGCGGCGGCCGGGCTCCGTGCAATCGGTCCAAACCGATCCTCCGTTCGATCCCCAACTGCAAAAAGCACTCGACTATTTGAAGAACAAAGGCGGAGCGACGAAAGCCGAATAGAGGGGCTTCTGCCTTCTGCCTTCTGCCTTCTGCCTTCGGAATGTGTATCGTTTTGCAAATTTTGGCTGGCCGGCGGGCCACCGTTGTGCGCCGAATAGGCCCGTGTTTGGGCGCCCGGCCGACGCTAAAGCGTTGCGGGCACGGCATCTGCCACACGAGCTGCCATCTGCCTTCCAAAATCGCGAACCTCTTGGCCCTGGATTTGCTCTTCGAGATGCGGCCGCAACTGGGCGGACAACGAGACCTGGCAAAGAGAGGAAGGTGACGCGATGCAAAACAGAATGCCACGTTGCGTCGTCGTAGAGATTCCTGAGTCGGCCGAAGGCGGCGACGCTCAGCCGAGAGACCTTCTGCCCTGGGCCGACCCGTACATCGCGCGGTTGCTGTCGAAGCATCGGCTGAAGTCCGCGCTGGACGACTCGCTGCGCTTTGTCGAAGACCAGCTCGACCGCTTCCCGGAACACGCCGGCAAAGGCACGCCCAGCGGGCCGGCCTCTCGGCACTCAGAGCGGTTCGCGTCACATCGAGGGCTCGACGGGCAGGAAGAGCTTGACAGCCAGTGGGATGGCGGCCTCGAATGGCGGTTCGATTGAACCCGGCTTGAGTCTCCTCCAACCTATCAAACCGCTGCAATCCGCACCGCCCGACCACACCCGCCGCCAGGGCAGTCGGGGCCAGGCCGCCGGGCCCACTCGTGCGCCGCAGAGCACCGCCAGCCGGCGGCACGGGACTGAACCCGGGCGTAGGTTTTCCGTACGGACCTGCTGAGTTGGGCGCTGGCCGCTCGATGTGATATGTTTGGGCTTCGGCCAGCCGTCGCGACCTTTGCGGATGGCATGGCTGGGTGGTCCGTTAGGGCCTTGTGCAAATCGGGTTGGCCCATAGTTGGCGTTGCACCATGCAAGATTCTGCTGCACCGCAGGCCCGGCAGGCAGGCGTACCGCAGGCGGCCCAGCCTGATCCGCTGCCGACCGTTGCCGCTGCACCGCCCGCTGTTCAACCCCGGGCCACTCAACCGGCTTCCACCCAGCCACCCGCGGCGGGCGCGGCGGTGCAGCAGGATGGCCGGCCGGGGCGGATTTCGCATTGGCGAAGGTTGCGCGTTCCAGCCATCCTGTTTTTGGCCACGTGCTTCACGACCTTCCTGGCGGGAACCACCGGCGGCGACCTGTTGACGACCTTGAGCGAGCCGGCAACGGTCTTTGCGAATCACTGGTCCGATGGGTTGGTGTACATGGCCGCCCTGATGACCATTCTGATGGCCCACGAGATGGGCCACTTTTTGCAGGCGGTGCGGTACCGGATTCCCGTAAGCCTGCCGTTTTTCCTTCCCATGCCCGTGTGGCGGATCGGCACGATGGGCGCCTTCATCGGCATGCGCGGATCCGATGCCGACCGCAGACAACTGTTCGACATCGGCCTGACCGGTCCCTGGGCCGGCCTGGCGGTGGCCTTGCCGCTGGCCTGGTTCGGCATGCTGCAGGCCGAGGCGATTCCACGCAGCGTGGACGGCTACTTCGGCAACCCGCTGTTGTTCATTTGGCTCGCCGACTGGCTTCACCCCCACGACCCCGCGGGGTGGGAGCTGATTCACGCCGGCAACCCGATGTTGATGGCCGCCTGGGTCGGCATGCTGGTAACCGGGCTGAACATGTTGCCCATCGGGCAGCTCGACGGCGGCCACGTGGCGTATGCCCTTTTTGGCCGCTGGGCTCACCTGCTGGCCTGGCTCATGGCCGCCGCGGTGGTTTTGTTCATCATCCTGGCCCAGCAGTTCGGCTGGGTGTTGATGTTGGGTCTGATCCTGTTGCTTGGCGTTCGCCATCCACCCACCCGCAACGACACCGCGCCGCTCGGCCTCACCCGGCGGCTGCTCGGCCTCGTGTCGCTCTCGATTCCCATTTTCTGCCTGACGCCCGTCCCCTTCAGCATTTGATGCGCTTCGCAGAGTTTTGAGCTGTTCACCACTTTTCGGCCCTTATGGTGACTGACTCAGAACTGGATGTTGCAAGGAACCGAATAGTCCCCGGCATCTTGGCGACGGTGGCCGATTGCTGCGTCCGCAATTGCCCGTCTTGTCCAACTTGCCTGGGCGATTGCGTGGGCAGCGCGTAAGGCGAATTTTTTTCCGGTCGCGGCGCGGTGGATCAGCGGCCTTGTCGAGCGGACGCAAGTCCAACGGCGCGAAGCGTTAGGTGCCGATCGCATCCGATGGCGCGGAAGGCTCCACGGCCAGCCGACAAAAGATTTTTCGTATTTTCCCTGATAAAAGTGCGTGGGTCCAAAGTCAATGTGTATTTAGGAGGGCGCGCTAAGCCCCTAAGGGCGACGCCGGAAGAGCACGCGGGGGTTTTTGAAATGGCCGGACAATTGCGCTATCGAATCCAACCAGTCGGCATCGAAATCGGGGCAGAGGAACCCAATCCCATGTCCAACACAACTGCCGCGGACAACTGCCCTGTCGCCACGCTCGAGTTCGCACCCCGCCAAATCAGTGGGCGCCTGAACGATCGAACGACGGACGATCAACGATCGGTGACGGACCAGCCTGTCTTGCCCAGCTTGCCCCGGCGTTTTGCGTGGGGATCGCGTGCAGGAAAATTTTTTTAGCGTCGCACGGCGGTGGATCAACGGCCTCGTTGAGCGGACGCAAGTCCAAGGGCGCGAAGCGTTACGCACAAATCGCGTCCGGTCGCGCGGAACGCTCCGTCGCGAGCAAAGAAAAAATTCTTTCGATTTTTCTCCGTCAAAACAAGCCAGTCCAAGGTCAATGTGTATTTAGGAGTGCTCGCTAAGGCATCCGGCAGGCGCGGCCGATGGAGTCGCGGACGCGCAGCAACCAGCTTTATGAAAACGAGAGAGAACCAGATGACGACCGATCTCTGTTATCGTGGCAATCGAGCGGGAGGGCGGCGACTCGCCGCCCGGAGAAATCACGGGGCCCATGTCCGGCGGCGGCAACACCAGATGCACTGCACCACCGGGAGGCCATGCGACCGCTTCGCTCCCTTTCCCAGCTCGCCAAGACGAGCGGGACGCGGCCCAGAACCGTGCGGTGAGTCGTGCCGAGACGGCAATCGCAAGATTTTTTGGATTTTCTCGGGCCCAAGGTCGGGGCGCGAAGGTCAATGTATCTATAGGAGCTGCGGTTGCGGCAGTCAACCGTGCACGGTCGAAGCCCCAGCCGGGCACGAACGAGCTGATCAAGAGGGAACGTCAGAAGTTTCGAACTGGGCGAAGAGAGACGGAACCAGAGGAAGCGCGCAGCCAATCAAAACGAGAAACAGCAACTCGTAGCCGGAGAGCGCCAGAATTCGGGGCATGGCTCGTAGCAGGAGTCGCCAGCGTTCTGGCGGTAGCCGGAGAGGGCGAGATTCGGGAGTTGGGGGAGTGCCAATAGATGCGCCGGACAGCTTTTTGGGAATTTCAGAAGAGCCTTTGCCGCTTTTTCCCGTTTTGGTCGTCCCGCCGGCAATTAGTGATTAGCGGGGGAGCGCCTCGGCGGCGCTCGTTCGCAGCAGGACTGGCCGGAACTCGTTGCCGATTCGCCCGGATTCGGGGCCTCGCCCGTGCCTGCTGCCAAGTCCGCCGGAGGCGGAATCGTGCTGCTAACTCCGCAGCAGGCGGAATCCACGTTCGGCGGAACACTAAGCACTAACCACCTGACGACCAACCACTTCTACACAAGGAATCTGACCATGCCAGACGTACAAAATCGATGCAAGATCGTGATCACGGTTTCGGGCGGAACGCAGCCGGGGCCGGCCCGACCGGGCCTGGTATTGACGACGCCGGGACTGTGGTGCCCGCCGTTCGGCTGCGAGTGCGACTGCAATTGCGGGTGCAGTGGCGGCGGTGGTGGGGACGGCGGAGGGCCTGACCCCAGCCCGGGAGGCATTGGCAGCAATGGCGGCGGAGGCGGAGCCGGCGGGTGCAGTGGCGGCGCGGCGGGGTACTTGCGGATCGTCCAGGGCAGGTCGTTGTGTCCGTCGAT
>JBBDNX010000759.1:0-10059 GCA_040877345.1 Pirellulales bacterium | reverse complement strand
GAAGGCCGCCATCCGTGCGGGATCCTACCGTCCGGGGGCCGATTCCACTCCACTTGCCGAGTCCACGGCGTAGGGGCGGACCGTGCGGATCGCCTCGGCGACATTGTCGGGAGTCAGTCCGCCCGCCAGCACCAGCGGAGCCTTGAGCTCTGATTTCCTGCACTCCGCCGCCAACCCCCAATCGGCCCGCTGTCCGGTCCCACCGTAGGCGTCGGCAACCAGGGCATCGAGCAATATCATCCGAGGCATGCTGAACAGGTTCTTGCACTGGCCGATGTAGTCGGGGATGGAGCCCAGGCAGCCCGGGCCGCAGCGGAAGGCTCGCATCACGGGAAAACCAGCCAGGTTGGCGAGATAGTCGGGCGTTTCGTCCCCGTGCAGTTGAACCAGGTCGAGCGGGATCGCGTCGGCGGTCTGGCGGACCTCGTGGGCCGGCAGATTGACGAACACGCCAACCTTGACGATTTCCGGAGGCAGTGACGCGGCAATCGCGGCCGCTTTCAGGGGGTCGATGAAGCGGCGACTGCCGTGATGGAAATTGAAACCGATGGCATCGGCGCCGGCCGTGACTGCGGCGAGTGCGTCGGCCAGCGAGGTGACACCGCAAATCTTGATACGGAACACGTGCGTCTCAGAACAGCTTTTTGAAGAACTCGAAGTCGGCCGCGGTCTGCCGGGCGCACCCCTCGGTGTCGAGATCCTGGAAGCTGTGACCTCCCTTGTATTCGCTATGCAAGGAATATGTTCCATCGTAGCCGAGCTTCTTGAGGGCCGCCACAAAGTCGGGCAATGCCGCCACGCCGTCGGCCACCGGCACCACGCGGTGATGCCAGCGAACCTGCCCGTGGGCATCGCGGTCGCCGGCGTGCCAGGCGAAGTTCTTTACCGCCACGAGCGCGATCCAAGGCGCGAGCAGGTCGAGACCTTGCCGCCAGCCGTCGCCGCTGCCTTCCAGTGTCATGTGCAGCGTGTCGACGTAGGCGCCCACCTGGTTGGCGGGGAAATCGCGGAGCAGCTCGTACAGCATCGTGCCGTGCGAGGGAATGAACCCGCCCGAATGAATGTGTACGCAGGGCAGCACTCCGTGCCAGTGGCAAACCTCGATCACGCGACCCAGCCGCTTGCGGACCTGATCCATCTGGGCCGCCAGCGTGCCGAACGAGCCATAGGAGTAATAGCCCAGCTTGATGCGCTCGATGCCCAGCCCCATGGCGGTGGCCAGGATTTTCTCGGCGTCGTCGTCGGGATCGGTGATGCTCGTGGTCAGAAAGTCGATCCGCAGTCCGTGCTTGCCCGCGGCTTCGACGGCCAAGGGAAGTTGCCGCTCGACGTGGGCTGGCTCGATATGCCCCCCCGGACGGACGGTCAAGTCGAGTCCGTCCAGACCGATGGCCTTGAACCGTCGGCACACTTCGTCGATGGTCCAATCCTGGAAACTTTTGGTAAAGGCAACGATCCGCATGGGCTGGGCTCCCGGGGTCATCGGGTTTGTAGAGTCATTAGCGTCCATGAGCGGCGGGCAAATTGCAAGCGGCGAACTTGCGAACCAGCCAACCCTGAAGCCGCTTCGGAGGGCCGGGGCGAGTGAAAAGAATCGGCTGGGACAAGGTGGAGCATTTGGCCGGCCGGAGCCGAAAGTAAGGTACGTGCGGCCATGGGTGCCGACGCGGACCGCTCGGTTCGTCATATCGCAGGCGCAGCGTGGCCAAGACAGGAAGACTGCGAGATGTATGAATCCTTCTTTCAGCTCAACGAACGTCCGTTTGCCGCGGCGCCGCGCGTCGATCGATACTTCGCGGCCGCCTGCGTGGAAGGCGCCAGGCAGACGCTGGCCCGCTGCATCGAGCGGGCCGAGGGCGCGGGCATGCTGATCGGCCCGGCGGGCAGCGGCAAGACGCTGGTGTGCCACGTGCTGGCCGAGCAGTTCCGCGAGCAGTTTGCCGTGGCCCTGTTGGCCAACGGCCACCTGAGCACGCGGCGGGCGCTATTGCAGGCGATCCTGTTCGAGCTGGGCCTGCCCTACCGCGGGCTCGAGGAAGGAGAGCTGCGGCTGTCGCTGATCGATCACCTGGCCTCCGATCGGGCCGCCCCGCAGGGGATGCTGCTGCTGCTGGACGAGGCCCACACGTTTCCGATCCGCCTGTTGGAAGAGGTGCGGTTGATCACCAACCTGGTGCGCGGAGGCCAGCCGCGGGTCCGGCTGGTGCTCGCCGGCAACCCGTTGTTGGAAGAGCGATTCGCCAATCCCCTTTTGGATTCGTTCAGCCAGCGAATCAGCTCGCGCTGTTACCTGGAAGGCCTCGACCGCGCGCAGACCGAGCAATACATTGCCGCGCAGATTGCCGCGGTGGGCGCGACCGCGAGCCGTATCTTCACTTCCGACGCCCTGGAGGCGGCCTACCGGGCGACCGACGGCATCCCCCGGCTGCTGAACCAGGTGCTCGACCACGCTCTGATGCTGGCCTACGCCGGCGGTCAAAGGCAGATCGATGGGGCCGGCATTGAAGAAGCCTGGTCCGACCTGCAGCAATTGCCCAGCCCCTGGAACGAAAGCCGCGCCCGGGCCGAGCCGATGCCGCCCACCGGCGAAGGAAACATCGAGTTCGGCGGGCTGAACGACGAGCCGTTGGAACCCGCGTTCGAAGAGCCGCAGCCGACCGTGCTCTTGCACGAGATCGACGACCACCTGGCGGCCTTGGACGAGGAGTTCCAGCCGGTGGGGACGATCGGACCGGTGACCGTGGTGGAGGGCCGTCCGTCGAGCAACCCCTTCAGCGAATCGTTCGACGAAGAAGAGGTGGTGGTCGACCGGTACGCCGCCTCGGAAGCCGACGAGTTCGATCGGCAACCGGCGGTTCACAGCCAGGAGGGACGGATTCTCTCGGCCTTGCTCGAGCCGTTTGTCCAGGCGCCGGGAGGTCCGCGTCTGTCGGTGATTGGCCAGAAGGAGAGGGACGTAGCGGAAGGCGGCGCGCCGTTGCCGATGACAATCACCGCGATCAGCACCGCGGATCCGCTGGCTCAAAGCTTCGACACCAGCTCGGGCAGCAACGGGTTCCAGGCGGAATCGGTGGCCGTCGCCGAGCCATCTCGCGCCGAGCCCACGGCCGCCCAGCCGGCGGACGCCGTAGAACCGCGCGCGGCGGTGAGCAGGCCGGCCCGCCTGCCGATCGAGGAGAAGGCGCCGCTAGGGGTTGGCGACGACGACCAGATTGTCGTCGAGGACGACCCCCGGCCGGAGCCGGCGCGGCCAAGGCCGGCGTCCGGGGCGGCCCGCCGCCAGGAGTACCGGCAGCTCTTTTCGACGTTGCGCCGCGGTTAGGGCGTCTTGCACTGCACGTTGGCCGCCAGGTCTTGCTTGCCGTTCGCCGCAGATTGAACCGGCGACCCGTTCGTGGCGTATGTCAGCCGGGGAACTCGCCGCCCATTCCTGCGCCGGCGGCGCGTCTTGCGCCCGTTTTCGTCGCGCTGCCTTTCCGGCGATTGGCCGGACAAGGCATAGACGAGCGCCACCATCGACAGCAACAGCGACACGACCAGGAACATTGTCGGATAGGGGGGCAGTCCCAAAATGGCCGAGCGGTGCAGTATCTCCCCAACGGTCGGCGATCCGATCAGGCTGCCCATGTCGAAGGTGGCCAGCATCACGGTCGTACCCAGCCCGCGATAGCGCAAGGGAAAGGCTCCCGTGCCGCCGGCCACGACTGAGGGGAAAAGGCAGGCATGGGCGACGCCGATGAACAGGGCCGGAAACACGAAGTGCCATTGCGAGCGGACCGTCAGGAACAAGAGCATGCCGGTCACCAGGCTGCCGAGACCCAGGAAGATCATCGGGCGGATGCCGAACCGTTCGGGCAGCCGGCGGATTGCCAGCCGCGTGATAAAGGCCATCGGAGCATAGACGCCGAAGAACAGACCGATGTGCAGGATTCCCAGCGAGGCGGCGTAGCGGCTCAGGAAGATCCCCGGCAATCCGAGTCCGAAGCCCATCGCCACCCCGACCAACAGCAGGCCGGCGCCTGGCCGGTATCGGCTGAGCAGCCAGAACAGCGGTGCTTGCTTGCGTTTGATGGGGGGCAGCTCGCCGCGCGTGGCCAGCCACGACATGACGAAGCTGAATGTGCCCAACAAGGCGGCGGCCACGAAGATGCTATCGACCTGGCCATCGCCGAGCACGGGGGCGCTCAGCAGGATGTCGCCCAGCGACGTGCCGAGCACCATCCCGACAAACCCTGATGTCCCCAGGGTGCCGATCACTTCGGCCATGCGGACGATCGGGGCCCGGCCCGAGATATAAGTGATCGAAGCGCCGAAGAAGCCGGCGATGCTGGTCTGAAACAGGATCCGCAGGATGTAGATCAGCGGGCCGTTGACGCTCGACACGGCCAGGTGCCCCAGGCAACTGGCGATGAACAGAAACGACGACCAGAGCCAGACCTGCCGAGGGCCGTAGGTGTCGATGCCCACTCCCTGGGCCAGCCGCATCACCAGGCTGCCGACCATTCCGGCGCAGACGATCCAGCCCAGGTGCCACTCGGTGCCTCCCAGGTGCTTGATGAAATCGCCGTAGCGGAACAGCAGGCTGATGGCGACCATCATCGAGCTGTTGGCGGCGTAGGTGAACCAGAAGGGGCTTCCGAAGGCGGAAACGGCCCGCGCCTTGCCTCGGCCGCCGCCGCCCGCGAGGTTCGAAGCTGGCTCGGCGGGATCGACTGGGGGTCGGCGCATTCGGTTCGGGGCGGGCGTTTTCAGGCGGGACGCGGCAATTATAGTCGCCCGCGGCAATGGCCGGGAGACGAGTGGCCCGATTGTCGCCCGCTTTGCCCCTTAGACACTTTGGCGAGGCCCAGGTTCGGTGCCGACAGGCGGCCGCCGCCGGCCGGGGAGCCGCTGCGTCAAGCCCGTCGGGTCCATCGAAACGCCTTATTTTAGGATCAGAAGCGCCTTATGCTGGGATCCAGGCGCGGGCGCTTTCGGTCGACTCCAAGTCGGCTCATTCAGTCCTGTCTTTACCGCCCGCGGCGGCAAGGCTAGATTCCGGCCTATGTCAGTTCCTCTGTCAGCTCCTCAGGATGCGGCGCCGCACACCGCCGCGAACGCGAAAACGCTGATCACGACGGCCACTTACAACGAGCTGGACAATCTGCCGGCCCTGGTCGACGAGATCTTCCGCTACGCGCCGGACGTCGACCTGTTGGTGATCGACGACAACTCACCGGATGGCACGGGCCACTGGTGCGATTCGAAGGCGGCCGAGGATCCCCGCGTGCGTTGCCTGCACCGCGCGGGCAAGCTGGGGCTCGGCTCGGCGATCGTGGCGGCGATGCGGTACGCGATCGAGCACGGCTACCGCTACGTGCTGAACCTGGACGCCGACTTCAGCCATCATCCGCGTTATCTGCCGGAGCTGATCGCGGGAATGGAGCCGCCGGGGGGGCCGGCGGTCGACGTGATGATCGGCTCGCGTTACGTGGCGGGCGGCGGCGTGGAGGGGTGGCCTCTGAAGCGTTATTTGATGAGCCGCGCGGTGAACTTTTACGCGCGATCGTTATTGGGGCTGCGGGCCAAGGATTGCAGCGGCGGCTATCGCTGTTACCGCACGTCGCGGCTGGCCCAGGTCGATTTCGGCAGCCTGCTCTCGCACGGCTATTCTTTCCAGGAAGAGATTCTCTGGCATCTGAAGCGGCTGGGGGCGCGGATCGGCGAAACGCCCATCGTGTTTGTCGATCGGGTGAAGGGGCACTCCAAGATCAACTCGGGCGAGGCCTGGGGCGCGCTGTGGGTGATTCTGGCCCTCGGCCGCCGCAACCTGCTGGGAAGGTAAAACGAATCCGATTGCCGTAGAGCTGCTTGGAGAGACCGCTCCGCCAGCGGCTGGTGCGCCAGTGCTTTAGAGGGCCCGGAGCCGCCGGGCAAACGGAGCGAAACCCTTCGGGCAGCGAGCTTCCAGGGTCTCGACTGCGGTCGCGGCGGCGACCAGCCGGTACATCTCACTCTGAGACATGTCTCGTTGACTCGACTGCAGGAAGCTCGCGCAGCGGCCCTTCGGGTCTGCTATCGACTCGGGATCGGGTTGCCGCTGGATTCGCAGCGCCAGCACGTGCGTCAAGGCCTGTTCGTCGGCCAGCATCCAGGCATCGAAGGTCCGGATGGCAACACCCAAAGCCCGGCGGATTGAGCTGAGTTGATTCTTCTGCGCGGCATCCATCTCGCGGACTCGCTCGCTCCGGTGGTCCTCGTCGATAACGAGGATCAGGGCGTCGTATCCGCGTTTGTTTGCCTCAAGCATCCATCGGACCGCCCGTTTCAAGTAGCCTTGCCCCTTGCCATGATGCGCATGGATGTTGCCGCGGCTGACCTGGTCGAAATCGAACTCCCATGCGCTTATCAGGACGTGTTGGATGATTGCCAACAGCGCCCCACCCAACTCGTGCTTCCCCTCCGAGACCACGAGCGCCTTCATTTCGGCGAATCCTGGTCCACCAGGCCGGGCTGGGCGAGGGCTTCGTCGCCTTCCGCCGTCCAGATCTCACCGAGAGTGAACACATCGAGCTGCTCCCGCACGGTCTTACTGTCGGAAAGCTTGCGAACGGCAACCGATCCGTCGGCCTGCTTTTGGCAGAGAGTCACCTCTTCCGGTTGGAAGAGATCGACGACATACGGGGAGTGCGTCGTTAGAATGACCTGCGAGTGGGCTTGCTCCGCAATAAGGGTCCGCAAAATCTTGAGGACATCCTGGAGCCGCTTCGGATGAATTCCGTTTTCTGGCTCCTCGATTAAAAGAACACGCGGGGGCTGCGGCAGGTACAAGACCGTCAAATAAGCCAACACGAGCAGCAGACCATCCGACACCTGCGCGGCTGCAATAACTTGGTTTCCGGGGGCAAACTCGAAGTAGAGGCCTTTGCCATCGCCGTGTTGACGCGATGCGGGTGGCTGTAGGCCATCAATCGCGGAAAGATATGCCGACTGTCGAATAAGCCTTATTGCCTTTACGTGCGGAAAGATCTCACGAAACCGATCTTCTAGCATGTTGAATCGCTGACGATCGTAACCCAGAATATCGTCCAGGCAGAGGACCAGCCCAAACCCCGACGGATCAATTCGAAACTTTCGCGTTGAGCCCATCGCGACGGGCATTGCGAGAAAACGAGGATCCCATCGGTAGAACTGTGCTCCAGTCAGCGCGTGATGCACCGCGAGTGCAGCAGTCTTCGATTCGTGGCGCGGCTCTTCGGAACTAACCAAGCGGTTGACTTTGGACCACGGATTGTCTCCATCACTCAAGACCAAGTTCAGCGAGGCTGAGCGAAAGGTTTCTTCACTTGCTCTCACTTCGCGATTCACCGGATGGAACTTGCACGCGAGCCCGTAGTCAAAACGATCGCCATTCAACGCAACCCGAGCCGTAAAAGAAACACCACGCTCTGGTGAGCCGGACCAAACAAGGCTCCCCCCCTGCCAGGGACCGGGGAAGCACTCGGTGAGCGGTAAATCGACGCTTTGGCACAATGCGGCGATGGCTTCAAGGAAGCTGGTCTTTCCAGAATCGTTCGGGCCGATGAGGACGTGCAGCGGGGTCAGATCAAGCGCGACGTCGCGCAACGCCTTGTAGCCTTGAACGTGGAACCGTTCAATCATGATCCATCCCAGGTGGCTTGGTCGAACCCGGCAGCCAGCCCGCGCGCAACAGAAGCGTCAACTCGCGCTGCCTATTGTCCAAGTTTACCCTATTGGGAAGCCGGAGGCCATTTCACCGGGCCGCAACGGACACTGCCAAGCAGCATTCCGGCGGTTGTTGCCAGGAATGGCGACCTGAACTTGAGTTCCGGTCTGAAGACCGGCACCGGCACGCGCACAGCCCGACAAGGTCGCACGAGCGATCGCCGAAGAGTCACTCCGCCTTCAGCCTTCAGCCTTTATAGCGTTGCCTGGTAGCACGTGCGGCTGCTGATGCTGCAGAGCTTGCGGTCGACGAGCCCGTCGTCCGGGCCCAGCACGTTCTGCGTCTTGTTGCACCAACAGTTGCCGTCGCCCATCTCGCCCGTGTCTCGGGCAGGATCCAAGGTGCCGGTGACGTACATGCCCTTCGAGCGCAGATAGCGGCAGGCCGCCTCCGTGGCGCTGGGATCGTTGACGGGTTTCGATTCGTTGCTCATGGTCATGGTGTTAAAAACCTCCCGTTTCGAGCCCCGCGGCCAACAGCACCGCCCGCTGGACGGCCACGCGGGCCAGTTTCACCTTGTAACCGTTGCCCGACAGCGGCGTGGCCGAGGCCACGGCCACCTCGCCCGCCGCGCGGGCCGTCACTTCGTTCACCGGCCGCCCCAACAGCGCTTCGGCCGCGGGCGCCGAGACCCAGGGGATTGGCGCGACGTGTCCCATGACCACGTTGGCCTGCGTGACCAGACCGCCCGTTGTCCGCAGTGCGGCGGCCGCCGCCACCAGCGGGTAGTCGGGCCCTTCGCCGTGGCGGACCTCGTAGCTGGCGCTGGTGAATCCATCGGCGGGCGGCAGCAGGACGTGCGTGAGCAACTGGTTGGGCTCCAGCACGTGCTCGCGCTGGCGCTCGTGCCGTGGCGTGCGGAAGAAGTCGGCCAGCGGCATGATGGTCTCGTCCTCGGGGCCGGGGCCGATGATCCGAACGCTCGCTTCCAGGGCCAACAGCGCCGGCGCCAGCCGCGAGGCATGCACGAACTTGGCCGGCCCCGAGTTGCCCAGGATGGCGTGGTAGCGGTTTTCGCCCTCGGCCACCAGGCGGCCGGCCTGGGCCAACAGGCCGCTGCCCTGCCGGAAATACCAGCAGCGAGGCCGCTGGCACAGCTCGCCGCCGATCGTGCCCTGGGCCTGGATCTGCGGGCTGTCGATGCAGCGGATCGCCTGCTTGACGGCCGGATAGTCGTCCAGATCCGGGCTTTCGAGGATGTCGTCCAGCGTGGTGACGGCCCCGATCGTAACGCCGGACGAATCGCGCTGGATGCCCTTCAGCGAGGCGACCTCCTTGATGTTCACCACACGGTCGGGCGTGACGATCATCTTTTTCATCAGGCCGACCAGGTCGGTTCCACCCGCCAGGATTTCCGTGGTGCCCGGCTCGGCGGAGAGCAGTTCGAGCACGTCGGTTTCATAGAGCGGCGCCGCGTATTCAAAGGCTTTCATGTTAAGCTCTCCCTTCTTCCAGGGCCTCCAGGACTCGCCTGGGCGTCAATGGCAACACCGGCACGCGGACGCCCAGGGCGTTGGCCACCGCGTTGGAGATGGCGGCCCCGGGACTGATGACCGGCGGCTCGCCCAGGCCGACCACGCCACGCTCGTACTCGCTGTCGGGCTCGTACAGCTCGACGACAATCTCGCCGACGTCGCCCAGCCGCGCCAGCTTGTAGTCGCCGGTCTCGCAGTTGACGTAGGCGCCGGTCTTGGGATCCATGATCCGCTCTTCGAACAGGGCATAGGCGATGCCCATGATCACCGCGCCATAGATCTGGCTGGCGGCCGTCTTGCGATTGATGATCAAGCCCATGTCCTGCACGGCCACGTACTTTTTCATCTTGACGACGCCCGTGTCGCGGTCGACGGCCACTTCGGCCATCTGCACGCCGCCCACCTGGATGCTGGACAAGGGGCTGGGCTCGGCGCCTCGTTCGAACTTGCCCTGCACCTCCAAGGGCTTCATGCCCAACAGGCTGCACGACTCTTTCCAGCTCAGGCTCTTGCTCGGCTCGCCTTGCACCTGGATCCGCCCCTTCTTGGCTTCCAGGCTCGCGGGTTCGACCTGGAGTTTCTTGGCCACCAGGGCGAAGATCTGCTCAAGCGCATCCTGTGATCCGCGGCGGTTCGACTCGCTGACGCCCCCTACCGTGGTGCTGCCCCCCGAGGGGCCGCTGGCGGGATACTTCGACGAGCCGATGTTCACCTTGACCGCCGAGACCGGCAGGCCGAACGTCTCGGCCACCACCATGGCGATCACGGTGCGGGTGCCGGGACCGAGATCCTGGCTGCCTAAAAAGGTCTCGACGCCCCCGTCGGGGTGCACCTTGATGGTGCACGTCGAGTTGTGCG
>JBBDNX010000758.1:0-10067 GCA_040877345.1 Pirellulales bacterium | reverse complement strand
GGCGCGCCGGGACTTTGCCCCAGGCCCCGACGGGGAAGGAGGAAGGGGTACATTACTTCGATGATGTGGTACACTGATGGCGGCCCGTGGGGCTGAAAACGGATAGCTGAGAGCTTTACTGTTTATGCTGCGACTGCTGGGTTCGAACAAGACGCTCTGCGATGGGTTCAGCCGCCGGGATTTGCTCCAGGTGGGCGGCCTGGGGATGCTCGGTCTCGGCCTGAGCGATGCCCTGACGCTGGCGGCCGAGCAGCCGCGCGGCAACGGGCGGTCCGCCAGCTTCGGCAAGGCCAAGGCGTGCATCCTGCTGTTCCCGTTCGGCTCGCCGCCGCAGCACGAAACGTTCGACCCCAAGCCGCTGGCCCCCGCCGAAGTGCAGGGCGAAATGAAAGCGATCGGCACCAGCGTCGCCGGCGTCGAGATCTGCGAGGGATTGCCGCGCGTGGCCCAGGTGATGGACAAGATCACGGTGGTGCGCTCGATGACGCATCCTTACCCGGTACACGGCGTGGCCTACGCGCTGAGCGGCATGCCGACCTACACGCCCGCCATCGAGGCCAACCCGCGGGCGCCTGAACACTGGCCGTTCATCGGCTCGGTGGTCGACTACATCGAGCACCAGCGGACGGGCGGCCGCTTGCCCGCCATGCCCCGCAATATCGGGTTGCCCTGGCAGTTCGGGTCCAAGAGCTCGCTGCCCACGCTGGCCGGGCCCTATGCGGCGTTCCTTGGGCAGGCCTTCGACCCGGTCTGGACCGATTTCAACGGCCGCGGAACCAAGGTCGTTCCGAAGCTGACCGACGGGCAAACCGAGGACGTCTACGATCCGTTCGCGGGCGTGCCGGCCGAGGGCAGTTTTCTGCTCCCCGCCAGCGGCGAGCTGCCCCCTGGGTTGTCGCTGGAGCAAGTGGGCATGCGGCAGGCGCTGCTGGCCCAGTTCGACCAGGCGTCGGCCTGGCTCGACTCCGATCGGCGGGTGCAAACGTTCGACCAGTACCGGCAGCTCGCCTGGTCGTTGATCCTCTCCGGCAAGGTCCGCGAGGCGCTGGACGTACACCGCGAGACGCCGGCCATGCGCGAGCGGTACGGCATGACGCTGTTCGGCCAGGCGTCGCTGGCGGCGCGGCGGCTGGTGGAGGCCGGCGGCAAGTTCGTCTCGGTGTTCTGGGATCCGTTCGAGCCGTTCGGCGGCTCGTGCTGGGACACGCACGCCAACCATTTCCCGCGGCTGAAAGAGTACCTGCTGCCGGTGTTCGACCAGGCTTATTCGGCGCTGATCGACGACCTGGACCAGCGCGGCCTGCTGGACGAGACGCTGGTCGTCTGCATCAGCGAGCATGGCCGCACGCCGCAGATCGACTCGAAGCCCAAGGGGGCCGGCCGCCACCACTGGTCGCGGGTCTACTCGGCGGCGTTTGCGGGAGGCGGCGTTGCGCGGGGGCGCGTGGTGGGGGCCAGCGACGCGCACGGCGGCGACGTGCAGCACACGCCGGTCTCGCCCAAGGACGTGCTGGCCAGCGTGCTTTATCTGCTGGGGATCGACCCCTCGACGACCGTCGCCGGTCCACTCGGACGCCCCGCGCTGGTAGCCGGCGACGGCCATGTGCGCCCGGAGCTGTTCGCGGCGTCGTGACCCGATTACTGATGTTGGGGCGGAATCGCTTGGCGATCTGACGGGCCTTCGTCAAGTCAGCCTCGGTGGCACAGGCGTAACGCCGAGAGGCGCCCAGGCCCTGCGAAACAGGCCGCCGGACTGCAGGGTGTACCACCACTAGCCCTTTGGGTCATCCACGACGATGGCAACCGGATCCAAACCGCTTGGCGGACCGCAAAACGAGTATCCCAGTGGGGACGGCCGTCCCATAGGGGAAACTCCCACCCACGCCCAGAATATCCTGTATTCGATTCACGAGCTTAAGAACTGGTTCGCCGACAACCCGCGGGTTTACGTGTCGGGCAACAACCTGATGTACTACGTGCCCGGCGACAAGCACACGCACGTCTCGCCGGACGTGTTCGTCGTCCAAGGGATCGTCAAGGACAAGAGGCGCGACTACTACCTGACTTGGGAAGAAGGCGCGGCGCCTCACCTGGTCATCGAGGTCACTAGCCGCTCGACCCGCAAGGAAGATCTGAAGAAGAAGCTCGCCTTGTACCGCGACGTGCTCCGGGTGAGGGAGTACTTCCTGTTCGATCCTTTCGGCGAGTACCTGGATCCGAAGTTACAAGGCCATCGGCTGGTGCAAGGACAGTATCTGCCCATCGAGCCAGTGGCAGGCCGTCTGCCGAGCGAGGTGTTGTCGCTGCACCTGGAAGCAGCGGACGAAGACCTGCGTTTCTGGGACCCGCTGACAAGCGAGTGGCTGCCGAACCCGCACGAAGCTGTCGCCAGGGTCGAGCAAAAGGCCGAAGCCGATCGGCAAAAGGCCGAAGTCGCACTGCAAGCGAAAGACGCCGAGATCGCCCGGCTGCAGCGCGAACTCGATGCGGCCCGGCGCGGTGGTTCCCCTTAGCAGGGTCGACCGTCATTTCACGGCTCGCCCGTCTGTTCGCCCTGGCGGGCAACGGCGCGCCCATCCCCGGTCCGTTCGCGGCGCAACTCACTTGCCGGTGCGTGTTTGAGGCAGGAGTTCAATCCCGGGCCAGGTTTTTTTTCGAGCGCCTGTCTGGTTTTGGCGGGTTCGAAACGTTGTATAGGTAGGACCTTCGCACCGCCGCGCTGAATGGTACAGCGAACACGAACAATTGAATCGCGCCGACGCCTCGAGCTTCGTCAAGCTGCTCAAGCCTATCGAGCAACAACTTCAGTTGTATGCGGGGCGGATGCTGCGCAACCCGGCACACGCCGAGGACGTCTTGCAGGATGCGGTGGTCAAGGCATTTCAGGAGTTTAGCCACTTTTCGCCCGGCACGAACTTCAAGGCTTGGATGTTCCGCTTCGTGACGTACCAGGTGTTCAACGCGAACCGCCGGCACGACCCGCTGCTGCTGGCCGAGATTCCGGAGGAGATGGGCCTGGAGGAGGTCCGGGAGCAACCGCAAGCGGACGATGCCGTCGAAAGCTTGCTGGATAATGATCCCGAGCGGCTGCTCGAACTGCTGCAGGATCCGCTGGTCCAAGCCCTGGCCAGGCTGAGCGCCGCCGAGCGTTCCTGCTTGCTGCTCAAGTCGATCGGCGAGTTCAGCTATCACGAGATTCACGAAATGTTGGAGATACCGGTGGCGAGCGTCATGGGATACCTGTCGCGCGCGCGGCGGCGGATGCGGACGTTTCTGAGCGAGTACGCCATGGAGAACAGGTGGGCCGACCCGGCCGAGACCGCCCGCCCCTCGGCGAGCCCACCTCCTTCCGCCCCCCCGGCCGGAGAAGACGCATGACCGACTGCAACGACATCCGCAAATTCTTCCACCTCTATTACGACAGCGAGGGAGGGGCGGAGCTGCACTTTCAAATCAGCGACCACCTTTCGACGTGCCCGCAGTGCAAGGCCTGGTTCGCCCGCGAGGCAAGAACGCAGGGCCTGCTGGATGATCTCTTGGCACGCGGCGAGGCGAACGCGAGCACGTGGCAGACAATCGAACAGCAGTTGCTCACCGATGCGGCAGTGCCCGCCAGCCGCTCCAAGGGGCTGTGGATGTTGGCCTTGGCCGCGTCGGTCGTCATGGCCGTCGGATTGTGGTCGCTCATCCGGCAAGGCGATTCGGACAACCTGGGGCGGCTGGCGGCGACTGAGCACGAGAACTATGTGAGCGGCTCTTGGCAGGCCGAAGTGGTGAGCAGCTCGGTGGAGGAGGTCGAACAGCGATTGCGGCCCAGGGCCGGGTTTGCGGTGCGCTGCCCGCCTCGCGGGCAGGCGGGTTTTGAGCTCAAGGGTGGAGGCCTGTGCCGCCTGAAGCGCGAGCTGGGAGTGCACATCGTGGGTGAAGTGGACCGGCAGCCTGTTTCGGTATTCGTCTTGCCTTTTCAAAGCTTGCGTGCGTTTCCGCAAATGCGGGAGCATCTGCCGGCCGAGGGACGGTTACACGAGTGCCGTGAGGGGCGGTACCAGATGGTCGCCGGCCTGCTGCACGGGCACGTGGTAGTGGTGCTGGGGCGGGCGCCGCGCGACGTGCTGGTGGAGATCCTGCGGGGCTACGGTGCCCATCATTCCGGGCGCGCGGCACCGCCGAACGAAGCGCCGCGGCAGAGGCTCGTTGCCTTCGACTCGTTCGCTGACGTTAATCCAACTCGATTTGCCGCAGAGGCGACCCCGGGCTCCCCATGATCCGAACCGCGCTCAATAACCCGCACCTGGTGATCGTGGTGGCGCTGGCCATTCTCGTGCTGGGCAGCGTCTCCTACGTGGGGGTGCCGGCGTTGGGGATCCAGCCGATCCCGCGGGATTTGCTGCCGACGTTCAAGACTCCGGCGGTGCAAATCCTGACCTTCTATCCGGGCATGCCCCCGGAAGTGATGGAAAAGGACATCATGAGCCGGATGGAGCGCTGGACCGGGCAGTCGATGGGGATCGAGCACCAGGAAGGCAAGGCCATGCTGGGCGTCTCGGTGGTCAAGGACTTTTTCCACGAGAACATCTCGATGGACACGGCCATGTCGCAAGTGACCAGCTACGCGGTGAGCGACATGTACTACCTGCCGCCGGGCACGATTCCGCCGATGGTGATGCCGTTTGATCCCACGGCCTCGGTGCCGCTGTGCCTGGTGGTGGTCTCGAATCCGCGGATGAGCGAGAAGGAGCTGTACGACATCGCCTATTTCGAGCTGCGCAACCGGCTGCAGTCGATCCAGGGAGTGATTGCGCCGGCGGTGTACGGCGGCAAGCTGCGGCGGATCCTGGCTTACGTGGACCGCGAGAAGCTGGAGGCGCGGGGGCTTTCGCTGATGGACGTGCAGCAGGCGCTGCGGGAACAGAACGTGCTGATCCCCGCCGGGAACGCCAAGATCGGGGACTACGATTTCCAGATCTTCACCAACTCGATTCCCCGGCTGGTCGAGGAGCTGAACCAGGCTCCCATCAAGATCGTCAACGGGGCGCCGGTGCTGATGCAAGACGTCGGCGAGGTGCGCGACGCGGGCCAGATTCAGACCAACGTGGTGCGGGTGAACGGGGCCCGGCAGGTGTACATTCCCATCTATCGCCAGCCGGGGGCCAACACCATCCAGATCGTCGACTCGATCAAGGACCGGCTGGACCAGATGCTGAGCCGGCTGAAGGACATGAACGCCGACGACCCGAAGATCCAGGGACTGGTGCTCTCGGTGGCCATGGACCAATCGGTTGGCGTCCGGCAGAGCATCCAAGGATTGCAAATCGCGGCCGGCTTGGGGGCCGTGCTGGCCGGCGTCGTCGTGCTCCTGTTCCTCCGCAGCCTGCGATCGACGCTGATTATCGTGTTGGCGATTCCCTTGGCCATCCTGGCGGCGGTTGTGGGGCTTTTCTACACGGGCGACACGATCAACGCCATGACGCTGGGTGGGCTGGCCTTGGCCATCGGCATCCTGGTCGACCAGTCGATCGTGGTTTTGGAAAACGTGGTGCGGCATGCGCAGATGGGCAAGAAACCATTCGAGGCCGCGCTGGACGGCACGCGTGAAGTGGTCCTGCCGATCCTGGTCTCGACGATTACGTTCATCGTCGTCTTTTATCCGATCGTGTTTTTGTCGGGGCTGGCGAAGTTCCTGTTCACGCCGCTGGCCGTCTCGGCCAGCATCGCCATCGCCGCCTCCTACCTGCTGTCGATCACGATCGTGCCGGCCTATTGCGCGCGCTTTCTGCGCGTGCCGGCGGGTGGGGGAACCGAGCGCGCCGGCGGGTTGGTACGGGCCTACGGACGGCTGCTGCGGAGCGTGCTGCGGGCGCGGCGTGCCGTGGTGCTGGCGGCCGCCGTGCTGTTCGTGGTCTCGGTGGTGGGCCTGACGCGGCTGGGGACCGAGCTGTTCCCGCCGGTCGACGCGGGCCAGTTCACCATCTACGCGCGGATGCCGTCGGGAACGCGGATCGAGCGGACCGAAGCGAGGATCGACGAGATCGAGCAGGCGCTGATCGGCGAGATCGGTCGGCCCGATCCCGCTTTTGCCCTGGGCGACGAGCAGGTTCCTGAATCGAACATGCAGATCCTGATTTCCAACATCGGCGTGCTGATGGATTGGCCGGCCGCCTACACGCCCAACACGGGCCCGATGGACGCCTTTATCCTGGTGCAGCTCAAGGGGAAGGCCGGCCAGCCGGGCACATTCGACTACGTGGGCCGCCTGCGCCGCGAGTTGACGCGGCGGTTCCCGGAGGTGGAATTCGCGTTCGACACGGGCGGCATGATGACGGCGGCGTTGAACATGGGGGAGCCGTCGCCCATTCACTTCCAGGTGACGGGGTCGAATCTCGACACCGCGCAGGAGATCGCCGTGATGATCCGCGACGAGGCGCGGCAAGTCGAGGGGGCTGCCGACGTGCGAATCGCGCAGCGGATGGACTACCCGATTTTGCAGGTGAACATGGACCGCGTGCTGGCGGCGTACCAGGGAGTGACGCCCGAGAACGTGATGAAGAACCTGGTGAGCGCCACGAACAGCTCGATCAACTTCGACCCGGCTTTCTGGATCGACGAGCGCAACGGGAACCACTACTTCATGGGCGTGCAGTATCGGGAGGAAGACATCCATTCGCTCGACACGTTGCTCGACATCCCGATCACCGGGGTGAACAGCAGCGAGCCGGCCCGGCTGCGGAACCTGGCGCATATCGAGCGCTCGACCGGCCCGGCCGTGATCAACCATCACAACATCACCCGCGCCACGGACGTGTACGCCAACGTGCTGCCGGGCTTCGACGTGGGCTCGGTGGTGGCGGCGATCGAGCGGCGGTTGGAGGCCAATCCGGAGTTGGGGGCCAAGGCCGGCCGCACGGAGCGGGGGCGCGTCTACCAGGTCGAGGGGGAAAAGTTCGCCGGCAAGGGATACGTCGTCGAGATGCAGGGCGAGGTCCGCAGCATGCGCGAATCGTTCGCCCAGTTCTCCGGCGGGCTGGTGATCGCCAGCTTGCTCGTCTACCTGGTCATGGTGGCGCAGTTCCGCAGCTTCGTGGATCCTTTCGTGGTCATGCTCACCGTGCCGCTGGGGTTCGTGGGCGTGGTGGCGCTTTTGTACCTGACCGGAACGAGTCTTTCGATCATGGCCTTCATGGGAATCGTGATGATGGTGGGGATCGTGGTCGAATACTCGATTGTGCTGGTCGATTTCGCCAACCACCGCCTCCGCGAGGGGTTGCCCATTCAAGAGGCGATTGTCGATGCCGCGCAGGTCCGGATGCGGCCGATCCTGATGACCTCCGTCACCACGTGGCTCGCGCTTTTGCCCATGGCCTTCGGTTTTGGCGGCGGCGAGGCCAACATGCCGCTGGCGCGGGCCATTATCGGAGGCGTGCTGGGGGCGACCGCACTCTCGCTGCTGGTCGTTCCCTGCCTGTACGTGATGTTCAAGCGGATGCCCCAAGAAGCCCAGCCGGCGAGCTGAGGCGACATTGCCGGGCATGCACAACTTTGCAACTTTGCCAACAAATGATGGAGCCGATCGATGCAAAAGAATCTCATCGCACCCATCGCCCTGGCCGTTTCGGCGAGGGCCTTCTTGCCCCTGCTGATCGGCCTGGCGGCATTGACCATCGCCGGACTGGCGGCCTTGACCATGGTCGGCCTGGCCGGCTGCGACCATGCCGCCTCGGAAGCGGCAACCGGCGCCGCCGCCGATCAGGCCGCCTTGGTCGAGGTGGCCACGGTGCGGGCGGCGGATTTGCGAGAGGTCGTGAACCTGACGGGCAACGTCGACGGTTACGAGACCGTGCAATTGATGGGCCGTGTCGAGGGGTACATCGACAAGGTGAACGTGGACATCGGCGACGATGTCGCTGAGTCGGACGTGCTGGCCATGGTCGCCGCGCCTGAGCTGCTCGCCGCGGTCGCCGAGAGCCGGGCCTTGGTCAAGCAAGCCCAGGCCGACCTGGCGAGCAAGAAGGCTGAATTTGAGGAAGCCAAGGCGACCGTCGAGGAGTTCGAAGCGCATAGGCGGCTGCGCCAGGCGGAATACCAGCGTATTACCGCCCTGGTCGAGGACGGCAGCCTGAAGGGGCAATTGCGCGACGAGGCCCGCTATGCCCTCGAGTCGTCCGTGGCCTCGCTGCGGAGGGCGGCTGCCCAGGTCGACACCGCCCAGGCCCATGTCCTCAGCACCGAGGCCCGCATCGGCACGGCCGAAGCAGCACGGGATAAGGCCGAGGCCATGCAATCGTTCACGGTCATCAGGGCACCATTTGGCGGCGTAATCACGGGCCGGATGATCGACCGGGGCACGTTTGTGCGGCCGGCCAGCGCCGGCAGCGCCAAGCCGCTCTTCTCGCTGGTCCGCAACGACAAGCTGCGACTGGTGGTCTGGCTCACGATGGACGCGGCAGGCAAGCTCAACGTGGGTGATCCGGTTGTGTTTCGCGGACCCAGTGGCAACCCGATCGAGGGGAGAATATCGCGGTATGCGGTGGCTTTCAACGAAGGGTCGCGAAAGATGCGGGCCGAAGTCGATTTGGACAATCCGGTCGACGGGTCCTACGGCAGGCGCAAACTGGAGCCAGGCGTGCTGGGAAACGTGGAGTTGACGTTGGACACCCGGCGAGACACACCGACAGTTCCGGCGGCGGCCCTGGTTTCGGACGACCGCGGCGATTGCGTGATGATCGTCGAGCAGGGCCGGGTCCGCAGGTGCCCTGTTTCGGTGCTGCGCAAGGACACCGTGGTCTGGCTGGCGAGCGGCGCCGAGCCTGGAGAAACCGTGGTGGCCCGCGCCGGCGAACGATTGACCGACGGGCAGAAGGTCGAGGTTCGCCTTTCACCTTCGGCCAACGGCGGACAAGACGAGTAGGAAGAGGCGCTTTAAAGAAAGTTCCTCAACAAAGCTGACTATCGCCTCCGATTACAACGGATAGAGGGAAGATGCCGGTTGGATCGGATTGAGCGACCAACGACAGGAACGGACTGGCATGGATGCAATCAAGAGGCGCCGCTCAATCGCGTGGTGGGTCGGGTCTTGTGCGGCCCTGGTCGGATGTCAGGCGGGGTTGCCGCCGAATTTGAGCACGGTGACGGCCGACCGGCCCGTTGCGTCGTTGCCGCTGGATCGAGCATGGATGGAGCCGGTCGAAGCCGACCCGGCCAGGCAAGCCTCTGCCGCCGAGCCCGCCTCGGAGTTCCAGGTGGTCCAGGCCGGCGGCGACCGGGGAGATGGGTCGGCCGCCGGCAGCCACTCTGCCGCCCGGGTGCAATTCGTTCTCGACGCTCCGAGCGCGGCCGAGTCCCAGGCCGGCAACGATCTGACGGACGACCGGCCTTCGGCCAGGCGGATGCCTGGGGCGGAAGCGATGCCTGGCACGGAAGCTAGGACGGCAACTCCCGAGAGCTTGCCGCCTGGGCGTGCGGCGGCCTTCCAAGGCGAGACCTTTCCGATCGACCTGGCCAACGCATTGGCGCTAGCGGGGGCGAACAACCTGCGAATCCGGCTGGCTCGCGAGCGCGTGGTCGAAGCCCAAGCGAACCTGGACCAGGCACGGCTGCTATGGATACCGTCGCTGCGGGCGGCCGTGGGATACAACAAGCACGACGGCCGCCTGCAGGCGACCGAAGGCGAGGTGATTGAAGCGGGGCGGAGCTCGCTGTTCGTGGGCGGCGGCGCCGGGCTGGGCACGCATCCTCTCAACGGGGCCGCCGGTGGCCCGGCGCGGCTCTTTGTCGATCTGGCCCTGGCCGACGCGGCTTTTGAACCGCTGGTCGCCAGGCAACTGGTGCGTGCTCAAGCGGCGGCCCGCACGACGGACGTCAACGACACCTTGTTGGCGGTGGCCACGGCCTATTTCGACGTGGTCGAGGCGGACGGCCTGCTGGCCAACGCCGAATCGGGTGTGGCGGCGGCGCGGGAGATGTCGGAGATCACCGGCAGTTTTTTCCGTGAGGGGCGTGGCGCGCGGTCGGAGTTCGACCGCGCCAACGCCGAACTGGCATTCTGGCGGCAAGCGGCCGCGGACAGCCTA
>JBBDNX010000757.1:0-1859 GCA_040877345.1 Pirellulales bacterium | reverse complement strand
CGTCTCGCTTCGCTGGCTTACGCCGCCGATCTGGCCGTCAACGCCCTGGAGCTCCAACCCGGACAGGTCGAGCTGCGGCGGCTGTTGCTCAGTGCACGGCTGGAGGCGGACGCCTACGCGGCCGGCCTGGGACAACCGCTGCCGCGCGGGCCCAACAGCGGCTTCGAGCTGGCAGTCCGAGCCGGACCGGACGCGGTGGAAGACCTGCTCGCGCACTCGATCGAGGCCGGCCACCCGCTGTCGGCGGCCGCAGCCGCCGCCGTCTTGGGCGAGATCGGCTCGGCCGACCTGCTCGACCGCGGCGGCGCCCGCCCCGCGGCCCTCGTGCAGGCGGTCCGACAGCCCGATCGCCGCTTGCGGTTCGCCGCTCTCGAGGCGATCCTGCGGTTGAAGCCCGTGCGGCCCTATCCCGGATCGAGCTATGTCATCGACTCACTCGGCTTTTTCGCCGCGTCGTCCGGCAGGCCGCGGGCCTTGGTCGCCGACGCCCGGCCGGGCGAGCTGCAGTTTCCCTCCGGCCTGCTGGCCGAGTTGGGATACGAAGTCGAGGCCACGACCTCCGCCCGGCAGGTGCTGGCGATCGCGTCGTCGTCGCCCGATTTCGAAGTGGCCTTGATCGACATGACGTTGGCCTCGCCCACTTCGGCTCAGTTGATCCAGCAACTGCGCAGCGACAATCGGACGGCCGGGCTGCCGGTCGGCATCCTGGCCTCGAGCGACCAGTTGGAGCGGGCCCGCGAGCTGGTCCGTGACCTGCCTCTGGCGGATGTCGTCGTCCGCCCGCAAGATGCGCGCGCCATGGAGTACCAGTTGACGGGCCTCCTCGAGGCCACCGGCGCAAGCGCCGTGCCCGCTGCCGAGCGGCAGGCGCAGGCGGCCCGGGCGCTGGAGTGGCTGGCGGAGATGTCCGTTGCGCCCACCGGCCTTTACAACCTGCGGCGCGTCGAGGCCAGCGTGGCAACGGCCGTCTGGGCGCCGCCGCTGGCTCAGCGGGCGGCGGAGGTGCTGGCCGCCATCGGGACGCAGCTCAGCCAGAAGACCCTGGTCGACGTGGCCAGCCAGGCGCTGCAGCCCCTGGAATCACGGCAAGCCGCCGCCCGTGCCTTTGCCGAAAGCGTGGCACGTCACGGCACGCTGTTGACCAGCGGCGAAATCCTGCTGCAGTACGACCGCTACAACCAAAGCGAAACCCAGGATCGCCAGACGCAGTTGGTGCTGGCTTCGATCCTCGATTCAGTCGAGGCCCGCGCGGCAGCGGAACAAACGGAGTGAATCGCGACGCTTGAGTGCCGCACCGGCCCCGTGACCGGCGGAACCGGCCGCAGCCCAAGGCACGAGGGTAGACAGTCGCCGGCGCGACGCCCATGAGCCCATCGTATCGACCCCTTGACCCACAGGCCTCCGGGCCGCCCATGGCCGGACTGATCGGTGCCGGCCCCGCCATGCAGAAAGTCTACACGCTGACTCGTCGCGTGGCGCGCTCCAATGCCTCCGTGCTCTTGCTGGGCGAAACAGGCACCGGAAAGGAGCTCATCGCCAAGGCCGTGCACCAGCTCAGCCCCCGTGGAAGCGGACCCTTCGTGCGGGTCAACTGCGGCGCGCTCTCCGAGAGCCTCCTGGAGAGCGAGCTGTTCGGCCACGTCCGCGGCTCGTTCACCGGCGCGATCGACAACCGCACCGGCCGCTTCGAGGCCGCGCACACCGGCACCGTGTTTCTCGATGAGATCAACTCCACTACGCCCAAGCTCCAAGTCAAGCTGCTGCGCGTACTGCAGGAGCGCGAGTTCGAGCGCGTGGGCGATACGCACACAGTCCGCGTCGACACGCGTGTCATCGCCGCAAGCAACCGCGACTTGCTG
>JBBDNX010000756.1:0-1864 GCA_040877345.1 Pirellulales bacterium | reverse complement strand
CGGCTTGGCCACGAAGCGGGTGTGGGCGTTCATGTCGCGGGTCAGGGCCAAAAGGGCCTCGCTGTTGAGGTGCTTGCCCCGCGTCATGGTCAACCCCATGCCGAACAACAGCACGCCGAAGCGGGCCGCCTTCATGCGCGTCATCAGGTCCTGCCAACTCGCCAGCGGCACGCCCGTGTCGGCCTCGACTTCGGCCGGGTCCATCTCGACCCCCTTGGCCAAGGCCCGCAGCGTCCAGAGGGCCTCAAAGTCCTTGCGCGGCTTGATCTGCAAGAAGATGTCGGCCGCGTTGGCGCTCTTGGTCTTGCGGACATCGACCAGCACGCAGGTGCGGTCCTTGCGGCCTCGCGGCAGGAACATGCCCTTGGGCGTGAGGCTGTACTTGGTGAAGTGCCGCGGGTGGCTCTCGGCCGGGTTCGAGCCCCAGAAGATGATCAGGTCGCCCCGGTTGCGGATTTCGCCCAGCGTGCAGGTGACCTCGCCCACTCCCTGGAAAGCCATGCCCGACGGCCCGTGGCAGACGCTGGTGGTCGTATCGACGTTGCCGCCGATCCAGTCGCCGATCGAGACGGCCACGCGCTGCGCCTCGCAGGTCGTGTCGCTGAGGCCGTAGATGATGGGGTACGTCGCCCCGGCCAGGATGCGTGCGGCCCGCTCGACGCCCTGTTCCAGCGAGGCGGGCTGGCCATCGACCAGGCAGACCGGCCGATGTTCGACGCTGTGGTTCAGAAACCAGGCCTTGCCCAGCACGCACGCGCTCTTGGCTTCGACGATTTCGTCTCCTTGGACCTTGAGCGTGATGTCGTCGCACACACAGCCGCAGAAAGTGCAGGTGGCATCTTCGACGATCTTCAAAGTTTGGGCGGCGCTCTCGGCCGCCGGCTGCTCGATCAAGGTGCTCACGCTATCGATTCCCTCACGGTGCTGGTCTAGTTGCCTTCAATGTTCGGATTGCCGTGCGACTCGGCCAGCCTCGCCGGCCGGATCAGCCGATTTTTTCCAACTCCACGTCGAGTCCCTTGCTGGTAGGCATACCGGAGCCGTGGGTATCGCCGCCCATCAGCCGGCTCGACATATCGCCATAGGCGATGAACAGCAGTCCCGGCGGCAGCTCGTCCCCCCTGGCCGTGGTCACGGCCACCTCGATCCGGCCACTGGGGCTGGTGAGCCGCACGCGGTCGCCGTCGCTCAATCCCAGCCGCTGCATATCCTGGGGCGCGACCTGCAAAACGTTGATTTCGTTCTGGTAGTTCTCCTTGAACTTGCCTTCGCTGATGCCGCACCCCTGCTTGCTGGTGCGGCCTGGGATCAGGATGAACGTCTCGGGCATAGCTTGCGGACCTGGCCAATCGAACGAACCATTTATTCTTGCAGCCGTGCCGCAGAAATGCCAGGGGGTGGCCAGAACGAACGGCAACCACTTAGTTTCGTGGATCGGCACAATTCCCCCGGGGCGGCGCTGCGCGGCTGACGCCGCTGCGCTGCGGCCCGCGGGCTGATATGTGGCTGCACCTTCGGTGCGGAGGAGGGCCCGATCCAAGCCGAATATTGGAGGCCGCTTGATCGGAGATTTGTTGTTTGCCGGCCGCTCCATCCGGACGCTAAGCTGAATCCATGCGCCGCCCCTTCCAATTCCGCCTGCGAACGCTTTTCTGGCTGACTGCCCTGGCGGCCGTGCTGTGCGTGGTCGGGCCGGCAGTGGCCACGATGTACCGCGAGCATCAGAAGCGGCTGGAACCGCTGTTGATCATCGAAAGCGGAGGCGGAGATCGAAGAGTGCCATCAGGGATTCACGCGAATCAAAGCGTGCCAGTTCAAGCCGCCCAGCTTCCCGCCCGCTAGACTGCACGCATGGCCCCGAACG
>JBBDNX010000755.1:0-10139 GCA_040877345.1 Pirellulales bacterium | reverse complement strand
ATGCCAAGGGCATCGGCGGCACCCGCGGCGGCGTGATCGAGACCACGTTCGCCGAAGAGACCGAGACCGACCTGTTCGGCGAACAGGTGGTGCTGTGCGGCGGCGTCAGCGCGCTGGTCAAGGCGGGCTACGAAACGCTGGTCGAGGCCGGCTACCAGCCCGAGATGGCCTATTTCGAGTGCATGCACGAATTGAAGCTGATCGTCGACCTGTTCTACCAGGGCGGGCTGAATTACATGCGTTACAGCGTCTCGAACACGGCCGAATACGGCGATTACACCCGCGGTCCGCGGATCGTGACCGACGAGACGCGTGCCGAGATGAAGAAGATCCTGGAGGAGATCCAGTCGGGCGAGTTCGCCCGGCAGTGGATCCTGGAAAACAAGGCGAATGCACCGGCCTTCAAGGCGGTGCGGCGGCGGGAGCGCAACCACCCTATTGAAGAGGTGGGCCGCCGCCTGCGGCGGCTGATGACCTGGATCAACGCCAAGGAGGTCTGAGTAGGCCGGCGGGCGCTTTTCCTTGCCCCGCGCCCGCCCGATGCAAGAATACCAGTGATGACCGCCGTTGCGCCGACCACCCGCGAAGTGCTGAACCAACTGCGTCCCGGAGACCGGGTCGAGATCGTGCAGACGGTCAGGGTCGGGATGCGGAGCTGGAAGACGAGCACGATCGGCACGGTCGAGCACGTCGAGCGGCGGCGGCACGGGCTGCACTTCCGCCGCAACCTGGACGACAAGGTGTTCAGCGACCTGGTCATTCTGCGGCTCGACGACGGCACGATCACCACGATCGCCGTGGACGAGTTTACCGACCTGCGAAAAGTCTGAGCTGCTTCGCCTTGCCAATGATTCCGCCGACCCAACCTCCGCCTCCCCAGCCGCTGTTCGCCGAGCACTCGCGGTCGTTTGAGGCCAATCGTTTCGTGTACGCGGTGGTGAGCCGGCGGTCCGGCGGCATCTCGATCGGCATCAATCTCAATCCCGACAAGGTCTGCAACTTCGACTGCATCTATTGCCAGGTCGATCGGGTGAGCCAGAGCGAGACCCGCTTCGTGGCCACCGAGGCGTTGCTGGCGGAGTTGGAGCAGATGCTCGAGCTCGTGAGCAGCGGACGGCTGTTCGCGCATCCGAAGTTCGCCGCGACCCCCCAGGAGCTGCGGCGGCTGAATGATATCGCTTTCAGCGGCGACGGCGAGCCGACCACCTACCGGAACTTCGACGAGATCGTGGCCGCCTGCGCCGAGCTGAAGCGGCGCCGCGGCCTCGACACGGTCAAGATGGTGTTGATCACCAACGCCAGCATGTTCCACAGGCCGGCCGTCGAGCGGGGGCTGGCGATCCTGGACGCGAACCAGGGGGAGATCTGGGCCAAGCTGGAGGCGGGGACCGAAGAGTACTACAAGCTGGTCGAACGCACGACGATCCCTTTCCAGCAGATCCTGGACAACATCACCGCGGCCGCGCGGCGGCGGCCCTTGGTGATTCAAGCCCTGTTCATGCGGATCCACGGCCAGCCGCCCCCGCCGGCCGAGCAAGAGGCGTTCTGCGACCGGCTGAACGAGATCACGGCCGCCGGAGGAAGAATCAGGCTCGTGCAGGTGTACACGGTGGCCCGGCCTCCGGCCGAGAGCTTTGTCACGCCGATGGACGACGCCGAGCTGGACGAGCTGGCCAAACGGGTGAGGCGGCGCACGGCGCTGGCCGTCGAGGCGTTTTACGGCTATTCCGCCGAGGCCGACGCCAGCGCGCCGGTGCAGAAGGCTTCGAAGTAGCCGCTACACGCAACGGCCGCAGCGGCCCTTGAGCAGCACCTCGGTCAACTCGCCGATCACGCTGGTGCTGGTGCCGGGGGTGGGAGAAATGTCGACGCTGACATCCGAGAGGCACGAAACTTCGCCGCAGTCGACGCAGACGAAGTGAGGATGCTCGGAGATGTGGGCATGCCCTTTGCGGCGCGATTCGAACCGCCAGACGTGGTCGCCCAGCTCACTGCGCGCGACCAGGCCGGCTTCGGTCAGATCGATCAGGTTCCGGTAGACCGTGGCCCGGTCGAAACCTTGAGGCACCAGCACGTCGGCGAGCTCCGCGTGGCTGAGCGGCGTTTTGGCTTGCTCCAGCTTTTCGAGCACCGCGATGCGGGCCGTGGTGCCGCGGAGGCCCGCGTCGCGAATGCGGTCTCGCAGGTCGTCGCGGCTGGCAGCGGCCTTGCTCGGTTTCATGGTCCCATCCTATCACGCCGCGGGGCGTAGCTCTAGAATGGCAGGCGGATTGACCGGACGCCGAGCACCCCGCGCCGCGTTGCCATGTCGCCAGAAGCCTTCGACCCGGACGAAACCAGGCCGGCGCCCCCGCCCCCCGGCTTCGATACGGCACGCGCCCATGCCGCCCAGCCGCATCGCGGCGCGGGCACTGGGAATCGATCGGCGGCGGCCAGCCGGGCTCGAGGTGACGGCGATCGCGCCGGCGGCGAAGCCTTCGAAGGCGATCCGGCGGATTTCGGCGACGTCAGCCGCGCCTGGGATGTGGTTTCCGGCCAGGTCGAGGCGCTCGTCACGGCCTGGGACACGGGCGAGGAGCCGCCGACATTGGCCGAGTTTTTGCCCGCCGGCAGCGCCGCCATTCAGAGGCTGGCCCTGATCGAGTTGATCAAGGTCGACCTGATGTACCGCTGGCGCCGCCCGGGCAGCGAGCGGCGGCTGGAGCAGTACCTGGCCGAGTTTGGCCGGCTGTTCGAGGCCGAAGTGCCCTACGACCTGATCTACGAAGAATACTATGTGCGCAAACAGGTGGGCGAGGCGGTTGAGCCTGCGGAGTATTTCGAGCGATTTCCCGCGCAGGCCGAGGAGCTGCGGCGGCTGTTGTGCCTGGAAGAAGAGCCGCGGATCTCGACGGCGCTGGCGAGCGGGCAGCGGTCGCACAGCGTCGACGTGGGCGAGCGGCTGGACGATTTCGACCTGTTGACGCGGCTGGGCAAGGGGGCGTTCGCCACGGTGTTTCTGGCCCGGCAGCGGTCGATGCAGCGGATCGTGGCCCTGAAGGTCTCGGCCGATCGGGGCAACGAGCCGCAGACCATGGCGCAGCTCGACCATCCGCATATCGTGCGGGTCTACGATCAGCGGCTGGTGAGCGATCGCAAGCTGCGGCTATTGTACATGCAGTACATACCGGGCGGCACGCTGCAACGGGTGGTCGATCTGGTGCGGGCCACGCCTCCCAGGGCGCGCAGCGGCAAGATCCTGCTGGAGGCGGTCGACGAGGCGCTGTCGGACCAGGGTGAGTCGGCCCCGGCCGAGTCCGGCCTCCGCCGGCAACTGACCCACAAGCGCTGGCCGGATGTGGTCTGCTGGCTGGGCGCGCGGCTGGCCGGCGCGCTGGACTACGCGCACCAGCGGGGCGTGATGCACCGCGACTTGAAGCCGGCCAACGTGCTGGTCTCCGCCGACGGCAGCCCCAAGCTGGCCGATTTCAACATCAGCTTCTGTTCCAAGATCGAAGGAGCATCGCCGGCGGCCTACTTCGGCGGCAGCCTGGCCTACATGTCGCCCGAGCAGTTGGAGGCCTTCAACCCGGCCCACTCGCGGGCCGCCGACGAATTGGACGGCCGCGCCGACGTCTACTCGCTGGGTGTGCTGTTGTGGGAGTTGCTGACCGGCAGCCGGCCTTTCCGCGACGAGTCGGTCGAAGGCGGATGGACCAACACGCTGGCCAGCATGATCGCCAGCCGGCGGTCGGGAGTGCCGCCCGGCACGATTGCGCAGCTTCCGCCCGGCTTGCCTCAAGGGATGGAGGACGTGCTGTTGAAGTGCCTTGCTCCCGAACCGCCGGAACGTTTCGCCTCGGCCGGGCAACTGGCCCGCCAGCTCGAGCTATGCCTGCGGCCGCAGGTGCAGCGGCTGATGAGGCCGAGCAGCGGGGGATGGCCGCAGATCGCCGCGCGGCACTGTCTCGGGGCCATGGTGGTGGCCGGGCTGGTGCCCAATGTCACGGCCAGCGGCTTGAACATCGCCTACAACTATTTCGAGATCGTGAGGCTACTCGACAGGCCGGGGGTAAGTGAGCAGGCGCGGCGCGTCTTTTATGAGCAGTTGGTCATTGTCAACCCGGTCTTCTACGCTTTGGCGATCGGCTTGTTGATCAGGCTTGCCTGGCCGGTGCTGGATAGCGTGCTGCGAATCGAGTCGCGGCGCGAGCCGAGGCCGCGGCGGTTGGCCACGGCGCGCAGCCGCTGTTTGAAGTTGGGCGACTACGTGGCCTGGGTCGCAGGCGCCCTATGGACTATATCGGGCATCGTGTTCCCGGTCTGGCTGCACGCCAGCACTGGACACGTAAAGGCCATTTACTACCTGCACTTCATGACGTCGCAGGTTCTGTGCGGCCTGATCGCCGCCACGCTGTCGTTTTTCTGCATTACGTTTCTGGCGGTCCGCGCATTCTACCCGTCGTTGATACGCGGCGAAGCGGGCGAGCTGGGGCAGTTGGACGACCTGCAGGGTCTGAAGCGGCGGACGAACGTGTATTTTTTGTTGGCCGTGCCTGGTCCGCTGTTGGCAATCTTCGCCGTGTTGCTGTTGGCCGATACTCGGGCGGACCGGATCGCGATCGGCATCCTGGGGGTGGTCGCCTTTCTAAACTTTCTTATCACTTACAGGCTCTCGCAGCTCATCCACCAGGACATCGATGCGCTGATGATCGCCGTCAGCCCGCCCAGCGACAGTTTTGTCGCCGGCAGCGACACGGTGGAATCGTTCTGGGCCGCGTCGCGGTGAAAGTCAGCCGGCGCACCGGGACTTTGCCACCAGCCACCCAACTGCTGTTCTGATCACCGACCACTGTCCTGGGGCACGCTACCGCTCTGTATATCCTCTTCCTCCTTCTGCCTTCCTCCTTCCTCCTTCTGCCTTCTTCCGCTGCCTTCACTCGATCCAGCCGCCGCCGAGCAGGCGGTCGCCGTCGTAGCAGACCACGGCCTGGCCGGGGGCGACTCCGTCGCGCGGCTCGTCGAGCACGACGTCGAACCGCTCGCCCTCCAGCGGGCGGATGGTGGCTAGCGCCGGCGGGGCCTTGTAGCGGATCTTCACCGAGCAGTTCAAGGGGCTGGCGGGCGGATCGACCAGCCAGTTGACTCGGCCGGCCGTAAACTGCCGCCGGGCAAGCTCGCTCCGCGTGCCGATCACGACCCGGCGTGTTTCGCGCTCCAGACGCACCACGTACCGTGGCTGTCCGAAGGCCAGGCCCAGGCCCTTCCGCTGGCCAACGGTGTAGTTCTCGATCCCCTCGTGCCGGCCCACCAGCTCGCCCTCGGTGGTGACGATCTCACCCGACAGGTCGATATCGCCTCGCCGGCGGCGCACGAAGCTGGAATAATCGCCGGCGGGAACGAAGCAGATCTCCTGGCTGTCTTTCTTGTCCGCCACCCGCAGACCCAGCTCGCGCGCGATGCCGCGGATCGTTTCCTTGCAATGCTCGCCGACGGGAAACATCAGCCGGGGCAGCACCCGGCGATCGATGCCGAACAAGACGTACGACTGGTCCTTGGAGTCGTCCAGGCCTCGCAAGAGCGCCGGCGAGCGGCTGCCATCGGCGGGCGGCTCGAGCCGCGCGTAGTGGCCGGTAGCCACGAAGTCGGCACCCACGCTGTCGGCATACTCGCAGAGCTTGCCGAACTTGAGCCAGTTGTTGCACATCACGCAAGGGTTCGGCGTGCGGCCGGCGCTGTACTCGTCGACAAAGTAGTCCATGATCCGGCCGAACTGCTCTTCGAAGTTCAGCGCGTAAAACGGAATGTCGAGCCGGTCGGCCACCCGGCGGGCATCGGCCGCGTCGCTGGCCGTACAGCAACCTTGCTTATGGGCGGCCTCGGCGCTCAAAACCGGCAAGAGCGCCGGCTGCCGCGCCGGCTCGGAATCGCAGGCCGGTTCCGAGTGCCCATGCCGCATGAACAGACCGATCACCTCGTGCCCGGCCGCGCGCAACAGGTGCGCGGCGACGCTGCTATCGACTCCGCCCGACATGGCCAGCACAACGCGCGACATGAACCCAATCTAACGCACGAAGTGAAATGCTGAAAGGAGGAAGGGGGATCTTGGTCCTTAGGACTTGGGACTTGGGAAAGACGCCGAAGCCGGGCCCAAAGTACAAAGAACAAAGACCCAAGTACGGCACTATTTGATTTCGGAGAGGGCAACGGCTCGATGCTCGGCGGCCGAGAGATAGCAGGCGTCGACCAGGGCCATCGTCTTGAGATTGTCGCGGCCGCTGAGCTCAGGCTCGCTGCCGTCCTCCAAGGCACAGAGCAACTGCGCCATGGGCCCGGCAAACGCATCGGGAAACCAGACTTCCTTCCACCTGGGCTGAAACCAGTAGCCAGGCTGGCGGCGGGTGGTGAAGTCGAGCGTGCTGGGGGTCCGCCGCGGATAATCCGGCCAGCCGATCGTGCCGCGGGCCATGCCTTCGGTCCCCTCCACGCGCCAGCGGATGGCGATGTCGGCCTCGGCGCCTTCCAGGGCAGGTCCGGCCCAGACGTCGTCCCAGGCGGCCGCCCGAAACCCGTTGGCGTATTCGAGGATGTAGAGGCAGATGCCGTCGGTGTGCTTGAACTTGCGGGCCGTGCGGGGGTCGCTGCGGACGCTGGCGAACACTCGCTGCGGGTCGCCGAACCAGAAGCGGAACGTATCGAGATGATGGATGCTCATGATCCGCAACGTGACCCACCCGAGCCGCTGCTGCCAGGGCATCCAATGCGGAATGGCCCGCATGTCGATGCTGGCGAAGACCGGCTCGCCCAGGTAACCGCGCTCGATCAGCCGCTTGCAGGCCCGCACCGACTGGTCGTAGCGCATGTTCTGGTTGACGGCCAGCTTGATACCCGCGCGGCGGCAGAGAGACACGATCTGCTTGGCTTGCGCATAGTGGATGCCCAACGGTTTCTGGGCCAGGATGCCCCGGATGTGCGACTTGTGCTTGACCGCCTCCTTCACCACCGCGAGCTGCACGTCGGGAGGCACCGCGATATCGACCACTTCGACCTTCGGGTCGGCCAGCAGTTCCTGGTAGGCGGCATACACCTTGCCGATCGCATGCCGCTCGGCCACCGCCTGGGCCCGTGCCGGCGTGCGCGAAGCAATGGCGATCGGATTAAAACCCGCCTGCCGGTAGGCCACCAGGTGGCAGTCGGCCATGATAAACCCGGCCCCGATGCAGCCGATGCCTACGTGTTTGTGCTTCGGCAGCTTGGGCCGATAGTCGAGCTCGAGTGAGAACCGTTCGGGCGCAGCCTTCGTTTCGGGCATCGGATACAGCCGTTGGTGAAGGAAGAGGCGCTTAGCCGCGTCAATCTATCGCCCGCCAAGGGGAGCGGCAAGCGAACGGGCTTGGCTCCTTAAGGGCGGCAAGGCACGGGCAGCAAAACCGACCGACGGAGAGCCAGCAGAAGTCGCAAAAAAGGCTGCGAAAACGTGATGGCGGAAATAACTGCCATCTATTCAGCGCAACAATCTCGACCAGTCGCCCGTCAGCATTCCATCGGAAATACCTCGCATGATTACAAACGGCTGAAGCAAGGGATTGGAGAATCGAAACCTGAATCGCCTTTGAGTTCCGATCCTTTCCAGGACCTTTCCGCGATCATCGCTGCAGAACTTGTCGAGGTGCTGGGAAAAGTTCGGGATTTCATACCGCCGGCCCATGATTTGGCTAAGCGGTCCGCGCACGTCGGAAGACGCGAAATAGCCCATGTGATCGACCTCGGCCAGGGCACACGCCAAGAGCACTTGCTTAAACAATGTGTCCTTTCTGGGGCTTGCGGTCGCTGTCTGGTAAGCCGCCTGAATTTTCCGGTGCGTGTCGTCGATTGCTGCATTGATGCTTTCATGAACGTCAGGCAATGTAATGCTCCATCGCTGTGCCTCCAGTGCTTTCATTGTTGCTGACTTGCCCAGCACATGCGTGTAGTGCGGGAGCCCTTGGGACAGCAGTACGATGAGGTCTTGGGCGCTTCGCTCCATCGCCATTTGCAGCGCCTCCATCGCTTTGTTGACGATCTCGTGCAGCTCTTGTTGGGTCATGCGTGGCATAAGAATCTGCACCAGGGCGCGGTCCACGGATGCGTGCATTTTGATCAACGTGTCTATATCGTGGGCAACGCCAACGATGATGATCGTGCAGTCCTCCGACGCATCCGAAAGCGACTTGATCGTGTCGGCGAACAACCCATGGCCGCTGTCTAGCCGGTCAAACTCATCGAAGATGAAAATGGAGCGCCCCAACTTGCGAGCAATCCGCCGAATCTCGTTTGGCGATGGGGCGTCGGAAAGAAGGATCGAGGCTTGGTGCACGTCTTTAATCGGCTCTATTCGAAACCCGACCGTGGCTTTGTCGTCGTCAATCGCGACGTTGATCTCATCGAGCACCTTCCTCCAAGCTCTGGTGAAGTCGTCCCCTTCACTACAGTTCACTTTCGCCGAAAATGCGTTGGCATTCGCCCCAGCGATCTCCAGTACGATGTTGGCCAGAGAGGTCTTGCCGACTCCGCGTTCGCCGAAGATGGCCGCATGCTGGCCGCGCGTGTTTACGGCATCGAACACGCGCCCAAGCTCGTGGAATCGACCGGCGAACAGATCGCGCTTGTTGATCGGAGCAGACGGGCTGAACACCTCGCTGACCTTCGCGATTAGTGCCGTCCGCTCTGATGTGCTCATGGGGCGACTACTGGCCATACCGGAGATCTCCAGGAGCATCCGCTGTCACACAGCCGATGTTTTTCGTCCAGAACACTTATAGAGTACCAGAGAAGTATTAACGAGCAAGCTAGAACGCTAAATAAATGGCAAAAATGCGTCGTCCGCTGTACGGGCTGGCCATAATCCAGTGCGCCGCTGGCTTTTGACGGCAACCGGGGGGGTGAACCGGGGGTGCCCGGTCCCTAGCGTGCCTCGAGCAGGTAGGCTAGCAGGTCGCGAAACTCGCGCGGCCTCAGCCCGCGGGCCACGTCGTCGGGCATGATCGACAACGGCTGTGAGTGCCGCTCGTCGATCTCGTCGGGCCCAAGTACAAAAATCCGGCCTTCGGCATCGGCGTAGCTCTCGCGGCCGTCGGCCGTCTTGCCGACCAGCATGCCTACGGCGACCGTGCCGTCGGTCTTGGTGATGGACCAGGTGACGAATTGCGGCGCAATCTCCTGGCTCGGCTGGACGATCGACTCCACCAGCCGCTTACGGTCCAGTTGCCGGCCGATCGCCGTCAAATCGGGTCCGATGCGGCCGCCGCGGCCTTCGACCTGGTGGCAGCGATGGCAACTGGCGAGCCCGGGCTGAAAGAAAATCCGCTCTCCAGCCCGTGGATCGGCAGGCCCCTCCAGCAGCTCGAGCCATCCGGCGAGGTCGTCCGGATCGGGGCGCGCATCGCGCTTGTCGGGTTCCAGGACCCGAGCGGCCAACGCGGCCGCCTCATCGCCAAGAGCACCCGCCTGCCGCACAGCCTCGCGCTGCCGCTCGTCCAACTTCGCGCCCCACAACGACCGCAAGGCCTGCTCGAAGAGCAGGCGGTCGTCGACCTTCAAGAGCTCCAGCAATGCCGTGCGGTGGCTAGGATTGTTTGGCGACAGGCCGACGATGGCTTCGGCCCGCAGGGGGACGGCGCGGAGCGGATCGCAGCCGATCGCCTGCAATAGCACTGGTGCTTCGGCCAGCGGGCTGTCCCGCAATGTCCGGACCGCCTCGAGTTGCGTTGCCGGGTCAGCGGACTGAAGAGAATCTTCGAGCAACGCCAACGTCAAGGCCGGGTGATCGGGCCGCAGCATCCTCAGCGCGCGGCGGCGCAGGTCGATGGGCAAAGCGCTCTGGGCGAACAGCCGCGCCACGTACTCCTCGCCCGCCACCTCCTCCTCGGCGGCCAGGCTGTCCTTCGGCCGGTCGAACAACTCGAGCGTGGCCAGGCAGGCCTCGAACAATTGCCGCGTCGCAGCGCGGGACAACAGCGACTCAACCCGGGCTCGATGCTCATTCAACCTGCCTTCGCCAACCCACTGCACGGCCGAAAAGAGTATGTCCGGATCCGCGTCTTCCAGGAACCGCGACACGCTAAGCCGTGCCCGATCGTCGTCGCTTTGGCGCAAGAGGAGCAAGGCGCCCAACCGGACCG
>JBBDNX010000754.1:0-10160 GCA_040877345.1 Pirellulales bacterium | reverse complement strand
TGGGGTCTTCCCGTTCGGCGTGACCGGTTCGTAGTGACCCCATTCATGGGGTCTTCCTGTTCGTCGTGACCGGATTCACGCGGTCGAGCGTTGAAACGAACCACAGGACCCGATAAATCGGGTCACTACGAACGACGGACCCGATAAATCGGGTCACTACGAACCTTCCGGGTCACTACGAACCTACAGGCGGAAGTTGAAGGTCTGGGATACGAACCTCATCAGGCGCTGGCCGAGGGTCAGCGGAGCGGCGTGGATGCGGCCCCGGCCGCGGAGCCCGATCCGCAGAACGCTCTCTTCGTCGTCCAAGGGCACCAGCACCTGGTACGAGGTGCTCAGCGGCCGCTCGACGCCGGAATCGTCGGTCTTGGTGGCCAGCTCGCCGCCGGCCTTGTTGCTCAAGTGGCGGGGGCTGACCTTCAAGGGCTCGGAGGCGATGAAGTTGATCCTGCCTTGGAAAGTGTCGGCCGGCAACTGGTCGAGCTTGATGTCGACCCGCTGGTCCAGCCGTAAGTATTCGACGTCCTCCTGGTCGACCACCATCAAGGCCTCCATCTTCTTGGGGTCGCCCACCTGGCAGAACAACACGCTTTCCGTCAGGTAGGCGCCGATGTTGCGCGGATCGAGCGGCGTGCCGGACCAACCGGGCAACTCGCCGTCGGCACTGGGGCGATCCGATTCCTCGGGAGGCGGCAGCACCGTGCCGCTGGCCGGCGACGTGAGATCCAGGCTTTTCAGCTCGTTCGTTTTCTTGGCCAATTGCTCCTCGACCGAAGCCAGCGAGGCCTCGACCTGGCCGATCTGCAGGCCGGCCTGCGGCGAAAGGTGGCTCAGCCGGTGCAGCGAATTCAACTGGGCCGAGAGCGAATTGCGCTGGCGCTCGTACTCGGCGATCGAGAGCATCAGCTCGATGCTGCTCAACCGGGCCAACGGCTGGCCGACGGACACCTGGTCGCCGGCCCGGACGAACGCCTCTTCCAGCTTGCCGGGCACGTCGACATAAACCCGCTTCGCCTCCCGGGGCTGAAGCTCCAGCGTGCAGTAGACGCGATGCGGCAGCGGGACCAGGCACACCGCGGCGGCCACCGCCGCCAACAGGGCCAACGTGGCGTACATCCGGGGCTTCTTCACTTTGTCGAGTCTCCCGGGCACATAGAAGAATTTTCCCACTTTCCACAATGGCGCCACCAGCAGTCCGTACAGGGCCGCCACGCCGATCAACTGCCCGATGACCTCCAGCTTGTAGGGCTTCCAAATCTGGTAAAGGAACCAGAGGATCGAGAACACGACGACCCAGCGGTAGGCCGCGGCGGCCACGCTGTACAGCGCGAAAAAAATCTGGTTGCGCTGCGGCAGGAAGGGATCGTCGGGGCGCTCCAGGCCGAGGCACCAGTACCCCAGCTTGCGGCCGAGGATGTCGGTGGCCTTCTGCCGCAGATTGGGGATTTCGGTGATATCCGAGAGGATGTAGTAGCCGTCGTATCGCAGGAGGGGATTCGAATTGAACATCAGCGTGCTGATCGAGCAGACGAACATCGTGCTCAGGGCCAGGTGGTTGAGCATGCCCGGCTCGCTGAACCACCAGATGAACGTGCAGACCGATGCGATGACGACCTCGATGTACATGCCGGCCGCGCCGATGGCCGCCCGGTGCCACTTGTTGGGCAGCATCCAGGAATCGGAGACGTTGCAGTAGAGGCAGGGAGTGAGCACCAGGATCATGACGCCCATCTCGTGGCACTCCCCGCCGAAGTGCTTGCAGGTCAGCCCGTGGCCGAACTCGTGGATGATCTTGGTCACGCCCAGGGCGATCGAGAGCCAGATGGCGTTCTTCAGGTTGAAGAACTGGTGGAAGGTGGGCAGCTTCGACTGGAAGACGTCGAACTGGATCGTCACCAGGGCCAGTGCCGACAGCGCCAAGATGCAGCAGGCGACGACGGCCGGCCTGGAGTAGATCCATTTCAGCTTGGGGTACATCCAGGTGAGCAGGCGATCGGGATCGATGCCCTTGAACCGGATGGAGAGGACATTGGTCAGCTTGCTCACCAGCTCTTTGCGGCGGCGCTCGTCGCGGCGGATTTTCAACTGCCGCCCCTGCCCGGGCACGTTGGCGATGATCAGGCCGCTGCGGTGCAACATGCCGACGAACTGCTGCAGTTCCTCGACGCCGATTTTCTGCGGCGGAAAGCGGGCCTCGAAGGCTTCCTTGATGTCGTCCAGGCTCGTCTGGCCGTCGAGCATCTGCAGGATGGCGAACTCTTCTTCCTGGAAGCGGAAGTAGTTGAGGCCCACCGGCTCCTTGACGACCCAGTAGACGCGCCCCTGGTAGCGGTGCTGGCGCGCGGAGAGATCGGGACGGACCCGCATCGCCAGCTTGCGGGCGGAAGAAGAAACCAGGCTGTCGGCCAGAGTCGCCATGGAGAAGTCTGCCGGTGCCGGGGCCGCTTAGCGTTGCGCCGCCACCGGGCGCGACGCGACCGCGCCCGTCTGGACGGTCATTACGACTTCGTGGCCGTCGCGCAGCAGCCACTGCCCGTTCTCCGAGCGATTCACGACCTCCGCACGGACCCGGTAGTATCCGCCCACCACGGTGGGGTGGATGAAGGTGACCTTGCCCTCGAAAACCTCCACGCGGCCGCGAGCCAAAGCCACCTCCACTTTGACCGGCCGGTTGATGATCTCGCCGGGCGCGAACTCCACCACTTTTAGGCGCCCCTCGATCCGCAGCTTGTCGAGCCGCACGATGTGCAGCACCGGGTCTCCGGGGTTGACCCACTCGCCTGCGTGCGGCAACACCTCGACTACCTCGCCGCTGATCGGCGCCACGATCTTGCGGCGCTGGATGTCGTCCTCGGCGGCATCGACCTCGGCACCCTTGGCTTCCGCGGTCAATTCGGCGATCTTCTGCTCGACCTGGGCCTGCTCGATCTGCAGCTCGGCCTTCTTCCACTGCAGTTTCAACCTGTTTATTTCCGCGTGCGCAACCGCGTTTCGGCTCTTCTTGTTCGCGTCTACGTTCGCCTTGTACTCCCATTCGGCGACTCCCGCCGCGGCCTCCGAAAAGCGGATGTTCACCTTGTTCTCGGCTTGTTCCTCCGCAACGCGCTTCTCCGCATCCGCCACCCGCTTGACGTGCTCCGCTTTGCTGGCGTTGACCTGGCCCAGCACCATGCCTTCCTCGACCTGCATGCCTTCGCGCGCCTCGAGCGAAACCAGGACGCCGGCCTCCTGGGCAGGCACCTTGACCGTATCGATCAGCGAAACATAACAAAGGGGCATCACCGCTTCACCACCGGGAGATTGCGCGGCGCGGCGCGGGGCCTCCGCCTGGCCGGCCAGCAGGGCGGCAGCCATCAACAACCATTTGCATGCGGTCATGAGAGGATCGTCCTTTTACAGATTCATGGGGAATAGCACTCGCGAGCGGACGAAGTCGATCGCGTCGTGGAGCCACCGGTAGCCGAAAGACCGTTTGCCGCAATACACCCTGGCCTTGACGGTGGCGCCCGGGCGCAGCAGGTCTTCCAGCTCGCTCTTGTCAATGGCCACCTTGATGGTGACCGTGTTGCCCTTGTCGCCGCGCAGCTCGGCGCTCCAATGCACCTCCGTCACCCGTCCCTCGTGGTTCGCGGCCGGGTCCGTCGCCAGGTGGTAGGTGACCCGCAGGTCCTTGCCGAATTCGTGCTGGGCCCGGGTGATGTGCCCCATCCGCGACTCGTCCATGTGGATCTCGAGCTGCCACGCCCCCTTGGGATCGGCCACGCTCATCAGCCGCTTGCCGGGCGGTACCGTGCGGGTCAGCAGCTCGCGTTCCAGGTCGGGCGTGGTAATCTGTCCATCGATCGGGCTGATCACTCGCAGTTGCTGCTCGCGCGTGCGATGAATGTCTAACTGCCTCTCCAGGCTCCTGATCTCCTCCTCTACTTGTATTTGCTCGCCGGTCAGGCGCTCGCGCTCTCCCGGCTCTTTTCCCCGGTCCTGGTTGTGCAACGCCTCCGCGATCCCGCTATATTTCCTCTGGGCGGCAAGCAGCTCGCCGTGGGCCCGCGCGATCGCCACGTCCAACTCCGGATTGTCCATTTCCGCCAGCAACTGCCCGCTCTGCACCACGTCGTTGGTGCGGACGTGCACCTTGACGATCGTCCCCTCCGTGGCCGAAAAAACGTCGCGCCGCGTCACGGGTTGCAGCTCGCCGTCGCCCAGAAGGGTAAAGTTCACCGGCACCACCGCCATGGCCGTGATCAGCGCCGCCACAACCAGCACAACGCTGATCGTCTTGGGCAGCGTGCGGGCCCGCAACACCCAGGTCGCCTTGCCCAAAGCCCGCCACAGCGGCAGCAGGAACAGGCCGTTGTGCTCCAGGGCGTTGGCCAACGCCAGCGAGCTGTGGTCGCACACCACGTTCACCCGCTGCACCATCCCCTCGCGCGGCCGCGCGTCCTCGATCTGCTCCACGATCAAGGCGCCGATCGGCTCGTGCTCGGCCTTTTCGTCCGAGGGATCGCTGGGCCGCCTCAAGGGCAGCACCGCCACGTTCTTGGAGTGCGAGTCGTCGACGTACTCCTGCACCGCCTCCTCGACCTGCGGCGCCAGATCGCTCGAATCGCCCGAGTACCAGAGCGGCTCGCCGCTCGCCACCACCGCCGTGGCCAGCCGGTTGAGCAGACTGACCGTGTTCGACCGGCGATCGAACGTGTCCTGGCCGCTGATCGCCTCGATCGTACACTTGCGGCCCCGGCGGATCGCCACGCTCACGCGGTCGCATTCGATCAGCCGGCGTCCTTCGTTGGCGATCGTGTAGGCCGCCTCCCGCGGGTTCAAGCTGATGTGGGCCATCCGGCTGAAGTTCTCGAGCTGGTTCCACAGCGTCTGCCGGTCCGTGAAGTGCCGCAACTGCCGGTTCTTGAGGTAGTCGCTGGCCAGGTCGCACATCTGCAGCAGGAATTTCAGGTAACCGCGCTGCGTTGTGGTCGGGGCTCCCGGACGCTGGAAAATCTCGACCACGCCGCGGGTGTCCTGGTCGACCTTGACCGGACCGAGAATCAACAAGAAGTCGGTAGGATTGCCGGCCTGGCCGTTCTCGCCCTCGCCGGAGTGCGGGGCCACTAGCGCGCCCTCGCCGCTGGTGAGCGTCTTGTGAACCAGCATCCCGTGACGTACCAGGTTCTCCTGGCTTTCCGGCAAGCGGGTGTCGCGCAGATTGATCTGGTACTGCAGCTCCAGGCCGCCGCTCTCGCCGGGCGCCCACACCGCGCCCCCCATGGCCGCCAACGCCGACACCACCCGGCTGAGGAACTCGCCGTAAAAATCGCGGGCGGAGAGATCCTGCTTGGCAAGCTGGGCAATTTCGACGACGAGGCTGCGGATCTGCTGTTTGGTCTGCTCCACCAAATGCGGATCGACGGGCTGTTCGGTACTCATGCGGTCGGCCGCCGGCTGAAGATATTTGGCCAGCTTGGTGAAGCTGCCAGCTTGATTGAATTGGAGGTGCTGCTAGCGGGCGACAACAGCCCAATCTCTTAGTGTACGGTTTTACGCCGCTCGGTCCAGAACTAAAGCCGGCTGAACAAAGCTAGCTTAGGCTGGTTTCGGGGGGGCCCGCCCTGCGCGCAAGATATGGCATTTCCGCCCCGATTGGTACACCTGTTACGTCCCTTGCGGCGACTCGGTTGGCAAAAAATCGCGGGACTCGGGACTTAGGACTTGGAACTTGGGACTTGGGGGAGGTATTTGGGGCTTGGGGAGACTCCGGCGCCCGTCCAAAGCCCAAACTACAAAGTACAAAGAACCAAGCCCAAAGAACCTTCTTCCGTGTAAACTTGGCCTGATGCGGATCCTGCTGGCCAACGACGGTCCCTTGGACGACGACCCCTCCGGGCAATACATCTTGCACCTGGCCGGGCATCTCATGGCGGCCGGTCACCGGGTGCGGTGCCTCGTGCTCGACTCCCAGGGGGCCTCGAACCAGCAGTTCGTTCAGCGGATCCTCTGCCGCCGCGGCGATCCCGAAGCGGACCTGCCTTTCGCCTTGCCGAGTTTCCGGCCCGGCCCAGCGCGACAATCGTACAGCCAGCTTTCCGACGGCGAGCTGGCCGCTTACCGCGAAGTAGTGCGGCGGGCACTCGACACCGAGATCGACGCGTTCGATCCGGAGATCTTGGACATCCAGCATGTTTGGTTGCAGGGGCACCTGGCCTTGGAAGCAGGCGCGCCCTACGTCCTGACCAGTCATGGCCAGGAGCTGCCGCTGTATCATGCAGACGCCCGCTTCCGCCGATATGCCGTCGAGGCCGCCGAGAATGCCCGGCGGATCCTGGTGCTCCAGCCTCACGTCGCAAACCGACTGCAGGCGGCCTTCGGCGATCTCGAAGGCCGCATCTTCCAGGTCCGCTCTCCACTCGATGCTCCGATCGTTCAAGAGATCGAAGCAGTTTACCGCAACGTGCTCACCGAACGGTTCGGCACGGTCCACGGCCTCGATTGAAACCTCCCGCCCGCGCATCCGGCATGGCTCACAAACCTGAAAAACCCGAAGACATCTGTCCGCGGCCGGACGTGGTGCCCCCGCAACTGACCCAGCCTGCCTCGCCGCCCATCTACACGGCCGCGGTCTACCGCTGCGAAAGTCCGGACCAGGCCGCCCGCCTCCTGGCCGGCGAGCAACCCGGCTACGTCTACAGCCGCGACGGGCATCCCAACGCGGACATGCTTGCGGAGAAGTGCCGCCGGCTCCACGGGGCCGATCGCGCGGCGGTCTGCGCATCGGGCATGTCGGCCCTGGCGTTGGCGGTGCTGGCCCGGCTGCGCGAGCACGATCACCTGGTGGTCAGCAGCCAACTCTACGGCCGCAGCCTCGAGTTGCTCACCAGCGAGGTGGGCCGCCTGGGCATCGCCAGCACGATGGTCGACACCTGCGATCTGGATGCCACGCGGGCCGCACTGCGGCCGGAAACCCGGCTGGTCGTGGTCGAAACGATCACTAATCCCCTGCTGCGGGTGAGCGACCTGGCGGCCCTGGCCGAACTGTGCCACGCGCGCGAGGCCAAATTGCTGGTCGACAATACGTTGGCCAGCCCGGCTGTTTGCCGTCCCTTGGAACTCGGTGCGGACCTGGTGCTGGAAAGCCTCACCAAGATCATGAGCGGACACAGCGACGTGCTGCTGGGGCTGTTGTGCGGCCGGGAGGAGTGTTGGGACCGCATCCCCCTGGTGCTTTCGGCCTGGGGCCTGACCAGCAGCCCGTTCGATTGCTGGGTGGCGGCCCGCGGGTTGGGCACGATGGCGCTGCGGGTCGCGAAGGCGTCCGCCAACGCCCTGGTGGTAGCGAACTTTCTGGCCGGGCGGGCGGAGGTGGAGTGGGTCAGCTATCCGGGGCTGCGCCAGCACCCGGACCACGAGCTGGCACGGCGGCAGTTCGGCGACACGTTCGGCTCGATGGTCACATTCACCCTGAGCGGCGGGCGGGGGGCGGCCGAGGCATTCATCGCCGCAGCGGAGCGGATTGGTTTTTTCCCCTCGCTGGGCGACTTGAGCACGACTTTGAGCCATCCGGCATCGACCAGCCACCGCTCGCTGTCGGCTCTGGACCGGCAGCGGCAGGGGATCGGCGAGGGGACGCTCCGGCTGTCGGTGGGGATTGAATCGAGCGAAGCGATCGTGTCGGCCATCGAAGAGGGGCTGGCGGCGCTGGCGTAGTCGATCCGCGGCGGCCGCGCCCGACGTGTCTTGGGCGGCAGAGGTGTTTTTCTGGGCGGTCGTTTGAAATCGTCGCGCGGCGGACTGGACGCGCCTTACGTAAATGGTAGGATAGCATGAAGTTATGGCCGCGCGGGCGGTCATTCTCGTTGGTTTGTTCCTGGAGCCGTTTATGGCGCAAAAAGAAGAAGCGTTGGAAGTTGAAGGAGTTGTGACGCAAGCCTTGGCGAATACCCGCTTTCGCGTGACCCTGGAAGGCGGGCACTCGGTAATCGCCCACGTGGCCGGACGGATGAGAAAGAATTTCATCCGCATCGTTCCCGGCGACAAAGTCCGCGTGGAACTGTCTCCCTACGACCTTTCCAAGGGGCGGATCACCTTCCGCGAGCGTTAGACTCTCTCCCTTTCGGCCTGCTCGGCCGAAAAATTCCGTGTTGTCCTGCGGCGGACGCCACGCGCCTCGTTCCAGGTGTGACCTAAGCTTGTCTGGCACCTGCCTGCTTCCGCGCAACACGCCTGAGTCGCCCTGCCCGTATTCCCACCCTAGTTTTCCTGCCGGTGAGTGGTGCAAGTCGCAGTTTTTGCGTAAAACTTAGGCTCACCCTCACGGGTATAACCCCCATGCTCCAAGCATGATGCTCCGTTTTCCGGCGGACGCTTAAAACAAACTACCCTACACCGACACATTCAAGGAGATGAAAAGGTGAAACGATTCCTGTTGTCCGCGTTGGCCGTGGCCGGATTGCTCTGCTCGGCGGTGTGCGCCCATGGGCAGCCACAACCGGCGGGCGAGATGAAGCCGCTGGCTGTTCTCTCGCTGTCGAGCTACGGCGAGCTGGAGAGCGACCTCAAATTCCTGGGCGAGGTGGCCGGCGCGCCGGAACTGGCCCAGCAACTCGACCTCACCTTGCAGGGCCTGACCCAGGGTCAGGGCCTGGCCGGTCTCGATAAGAAGAGGCCATGGGGGGCAGCGTTCCTGTTCGACGGCATGCAGTTCCAGGTATTGACGTTCCTGCCGGTGACCGACTTAGATCAGTTGCTGGCCGCTTTGGCGCCCCAAGTGGGTGAGCCGGAAGATCTCGGAGACGGGGTGCTCCACCTGCACGTGCAGCAGCAGCACGAGATCTACATCAAACAACAGAATGGCTGGGCGTTTTTCAGCAACCATGCCGAACAGCTCACCGGCCTGCCCATGGACCCGGCGAAGCTGCTGGGCGATTTGCCCCGGCATTACGACGTGGCCTTGCGGGCCAACATTCAAAATATTCCCCAGGCCTACCGCGACTTTGCGATCGACATGGTCAAGCAAGGCGCCCAGGGGAACCTCCAACAGATGCCCGACGAGTCGGACGAGCAGTACGCCCTGCGAGCCCAACTCACTCAGAACCAGCTCGACGCGATGACCACCGCGATCAACGATCTGAACGAGCTGACGCTCGGCTGGTCGATTGATGCAAAAGGCAAGCGGACCTATTTCGACGTCGGCATGACGATGGTCGAGGGAAGCGAATCGGCCAAACAATTGGCGGCCACGCCCACCACGGAGTCGAAGCTCAGCGGTTTCCTGCTGCCCGGCGCTGTCTTCAAGATGCACCTCAACTCGGGCATTGCCGAGAGCGACATCCAGCAAACCCGGGCCATGCTGGCCACGGTCCGCAACCAGGTGATGAACGAGCTGGACAACGAGCAGCAACTGCCCGACGGAGCGGCCAAGGAAGCAATCAAGGAGCTGGTCGGCCAGGTGATGGACGTCCTGGATGCCACCGTCAAGCAGGGGCAAATCAACATGGGCATGGCGGTGGTCGGTTCCGGCCCCTTCACGGTGATGATCGGCGCCCAGGTGGCCGACGGCGGCAAACTGGACAACGTCGTGAAGAAGCTGGTCCAGATGAGCGCCGATGAGCCCGGCTTTCCGGAAGTCAAGCTCGACGTTGCCCGGCACAAAGGCATCCGCTTCCACAGCCTGACCATCCCCTATCCCGACGATCCGGACTCGGAAACGGCCAAGAAGCTGCTGGGCGACAAGCTGGTCGTTACTCTGGGGTTTGGCCCGCACAGCGTGTACGTGGCCCTCGGGCCCGATGCGCTGGGTAACATGAAGCAAGTCATCGACAAGTCGGCGGCGGGTGCTGCCACCGATCTGCCGCCGATGCAGATCGAGCTCGCCTTGGCGCCCCTCATGAAGTTCGCCAGCGAGGAGGAAGGCAGCGAGCCGATGCTTGCCATGCTTGCCGAAGAGCTCGCCGAGGGCGGCAAAGATCTGATTCTGATAACTCAGAACCAGGTGCCTGGCGGAGTGCGGGTGCGCTTCGAGGCCCAGGAAGGAATTCTCAAGCTGATCGGCGCACAGGCCAAGCAGGCGGCAGCCGCTGGAGGAGTCGGTGCCTTCTAGCGCAGCCTGGTAGAAGTCCGGGCCGCAACGGCGGAACTTACCCTTTCGACGCCACCCACGGCACCCGCCGGCA
>JBBDNX010000753.1:0-1870 GCA_040877345.1 Pirellulales bacterium | reverse complement strand
AGCGTGATGAGCTACTTCTACGGCAAGGCGCTGCGCGAGCTGGGCGGCGACGAGGAGGTCGCCGCGCGCGACCGCTATCGCTACCCGGGGCCGAAGCCGCAGAGCCGCGAGGCAGCGATCCTGATGCTGGCCGATGGCGTCGAGGCATCGGTCCGGTCGCTCGAGGAGAAGGACGAGGTCTCGATCCGTGACATGGTCAATCGCATCGTCGATGCACGGGTCGAGGATGGGCAGCTCGATGAGGCGGAGCTGACCCTGCGCAACCTGTCGCAGATCAAGGAAGCCTTTGTCCAGCAGCTGCTGGGCATGTACCACACCCGCATCCAGTACCCCGACAACGTCGTGCCGCTTGAGCAAGAACGCGAGGCTTGAGCCCCGACCCGGCTGCGCCTAGGATGGCGCCATGGGCTGCGTCGTCACCTTTCACCATCGGATCAGCCAGGATCGGCTGACCGCGGCGATGGAGCCCCAGGCCCCCGACGCATTTCACGCGCTGCTTGAGTCGGCGCTGGGCGAGACCGCCGAAGCGGCGACGGGCTCCCAGGACGTCGAGATCGAGCTGACGCTGTGCGGCGACGAGGAGATGACGCACCTCAACTTCGACCACATGGGCGAGCGCGGACCGACCGACGTTCTCGCCTTTCCGCTCCACCAATGGTCGATCGACATGGGGCATTCGCACCTGGCCGATGAGGATGCCGGCACTCCGCCCGGACCCCTCCTGCTGGGCGACGTGGTGATCGACGTGGACCAGGCCGTGCGCCAGGCGGTCGATGGTGCGTGGAGCCCGGCGCAGGAGATCGCCCTGCTGGCGGTGCATGGCACGCTCCACCTGGTTGGGCACGACCATGTCGAGATCGAGGACGAGGAAGCGATGCGTGCCATCGAGCGCCGAGTGCTGGCGCATCTGCACAAGCGGCACGCCGACGTGGGCTGGCAGCCCGGTTCGCTCTTCGATCGACCGGCAAATACCGTCTCTGCCGGCGCCTAGATCGTTCGGTCCGCGGCGAGCTCGCCAGGCACGGTGGCCGCGCTGAGGATTGCCTCCGCCACCATGGCGGCCGAGGCCGGGCCGGTCGAGATGCCCCATGGGCCGTGGCCGGCACACACGAACAGGCCCTCGACTCCGGCAACGGGACCGATGAACGGGCGGCTGTCTACCGACTGCGGCCGGGCACAGACGCGCACCTCGCGCACCGGGGCGCTGCCGATCGCCGGCAGGAACCGCGACCCGCGCTCGACCAGCAATTGCGCAATGCGCAGTGGGTCCGGCTCGTCCGCCAGGAAGATGGAGCCAAGGGTCGAGACACCCGCCGCGCTGGCCACCGTGAAGAGGGAATGAGGGTCGGTCTCGGGCTCACCCTCCGCGGCTCGTGCCGCCGCCACCAGCGGGCGGTTGACAGCGTCCACCTCGTCCTCCTCGATGACGTGACGCGGTGCCGCCGCACCGAGGTCGAGCTGCACGGTCACACCCCAGGTGCGGGTGATCGGGTGCCACGCCCCGGCAGGATCGACCAGGGGAGGCGACCATGGGCCGGCCGCGACCAGCACCGTCGCGCTGCTGCCGGATTTCCGCTGCCCCCCGGCCGGCACCGGTGTGCTGGTCGCCACCGTCTCGGTCCGCGGCAGGAAGATGGTGAAGCTGGTCCCCGATTCGGCGGTGCTGCTCGCCACGCTCACGCCCAATGCGACCCGCGCCGAGCGGCGGGTGATCTCGCTGAAGGCGGTGTTCATCGCCACCCTGATCGTGCTCGTTTTCGCCCTGTTCGGACAGCCGATCCTCAATCAGCTCGGCGTCTCGCTGCCGGCATTGCAGGTGGCGGGCGGCATCATCCTCTTGATGATCGCGCTCGAGATGACGCTCTCCAAG
>JBBDNX010000752.1:0-1870 GCA_040877345.1 Pirellulales bacterium | reverse complement strand
CCCGAGAAGTCTTCGACGAACGCGAGCAGCCGATCGAAGTTCAACTGCACATCTCCGAGAACCGAGGTGCCGCCTGGCGCGTGTATGCCGCGGTGGCCCCCGACGAAAAGCGGTTCCATTTCCGCGCGCCGCGCGACGGCGAATACTGGTTCATGGTCCGCACCAAGTACCCCATGGGCGTCCTGCGTCCGATTGCCCCCCCGGGCCCGGAGCTGATCGTGGTGGTCGACACCACTCCGCCCCAGCTCGACCTGGCGGCCTCACTGGGCGCGGGCGGCGAAATACTGGTTCGATGGAGCGCCGACGACGACAATCCGCGCAGCGACGGCCTCAAAGTCGAATACCGCACGGGCGATGAGAGCGGGCCCTGGCGCAGCGTGGCCGTCGACCCCCTGCCAACCGCCGATGCCGGCGCTGGGCCGAGCGGTGAGCTGACCTTCATGCCGGAAGCGGCCGGTCCTGTCAGCGTCAGGGCCGAAATCCAGGACCTCTCCGGCAACCGGGCCGTCAGCCAAACGTTGGTCGACACTGCCGCCGGGCAAACGCTGGTCGACCCCGCCGCCGGCCGGTACGCCGCGGAAACGATCGCCAGTCCACCGCCCGATCAACGCCCGCCCGATCAACAGGCGCCCGATCAACACCCGGCCGATCAACAGGCGCCTGATCAGCACCGGCCGGCCGCCAGTCCACCGGCGATCGCGACCCGATGGCCCGCCGAGCCAAGCGACGACTCGCCCCTCGATCCGGCCGAGGAGATCGCGCCTCCGAGAATGAGCGACTCCTTTCCCGGCCGCACCGATCCGTTCGAGTCGCTGTTGCCCGAGCCGGTCACCACCTATCCTCGCACCGACGGCGCGCCGGCAACCGCTCCGGTGCTGGGCCCGGCCGGCCCCTCGTCCGATCCAAGCGGCCCGCAGCGCGGCAATGTCCCGGCCGGCGACCCCGCCGCCGATGCCTCGCCCGACGAAAGTCAGCCGCCGCCCGACGCGGATCACGTGGAAGCCGACGCCTTTCAAGGCGAAATGCTGCCGCCCGGCGTGCGGCCACGCTGGGTCAACTCGCGCCGCTTCGAGTTGGAATATGAGATCGACGCAGTCGGCCCCTCCGGCATTGCCAAGGTCGAGCTCTGGGGCACCCGCGACGGTGGAGTCTCGTGGACCGCGCTGGGCGTCGACGAGGATGGCCGCAGCCCGATGAGCGTTTCGGTCGAAGGCGAAGGCATGTACGGCTTCCGCATGGTCGTCGAAACCGGCACGGGTCTGCGCACGGCGGTCCCCCGCGCCGGCGACTTGCCCGATGTCTGGGTGGCCGTCGACCTGACGCGGCCGACCGCGCGGCTGATTGCCGCCGAGCAGGGAACGGGCGAGCAAGTGGGCGAATTGGCGATTTTGTGGGAGGCCGAAGACCAGTTGCTCGGCGACCGGCCGATTTCGCTCTGGTTCAGCGAAAGCCCCCACGGCCCCTGGACCGCGATTGCCGCCGGCCTGGAGAACACCGGCCGGTATTCGTGGCGGCTCGACCACCGCGTGGGCGACCGCATTTACCTGCGGCTGGAGGTCCGCGACGAGGCGGGCAACGTCCGCGTGGTCGACACGGCCGACGTGGTCTCGATCGACGCCGTGCGTCCGCGGGGCCACATCCGCAACGTCCGCCCGCTGGGCGACGCCGCCCGCCGCTCGAAGCTGATCTACAATCTGTTCCGGTAGGCTGTCGTGGCAGGACGGACTGCCGGGCCGTCCAGGTGGGCAAACAGCACGGGGCAACGGAGGAACGGCGCTTGCGCGTCTCCGACTCTGCCTTCATCCTTCTTTTTGTGGTTCTTCCGCAGAATCTGTAGGTGGGTTCGGTTAAACAATGAGCTTCTGCGAGA
>JBBDNX010000751.1:0-1872 GCA_040877345.1 Pirellulales bacterium | reverse complement strand
CGCGATCCAGCGGCGACCGAGCTTCTCGGCGACGGCTCCCGTCGTGTTCGATCCCGCGAAGGGGTCAAGCACCAGGTCGCCCGGTTCGGTCAAAAACTGGATGAAAAACCGGGGCAGCTCGGCGGGAAAGCGTGCCGGGTGGACTTTCTGGCCCTGCGCCTTCGATTCCTTGATGTACCGGCTGTTCGATTCGTCTTCACCGCGGCAGAATCTACCAACAATCGACGAATGGGCCAAGACGTGCGTCCGGCCCGGCGGAAAGGTAAACTGACAGGCTGGATCCGAACGCTCTAGCTTAACTTGGAAACTGTCATGGCTCGTCTATTGGTGCGGCACGCCGCCGACGTGGTTTGGGCCGCTGCGCTGCTGTTCATGCCAACCGCGGCCTGCGGAGTAGAGTATGGCTGGCAGCCAGTCGCGGGGGGTGGAATCGAGTACATCATCCAGATCGAGCCTGAGATGCTCGATGCGCTGAAGGAGGGGGACGACATCTTCAGCGACCTGCCGCCCGCCACGGCGAACATCCGTGGCTACCGGATCACCGTGGGAACCGGCAAGCTCCCTCACCACGGGGAACCACTGCCCGTTGAAACGCCCGACGAGACGGATGCACGACCTTCGGCCGCGGCGCCGTTCGGTTCGCCGCTGCCGGCCGGGTTCGACCAGCCCCTGCCCGGCCCCGATTTCGACTCGGTCGAATCCGGCCAGGCTGGTCCGCCGCGCGAGTTTCTGCCCGCCAGCGCCCGCGGCGCCTCGCGAGGCATTGCCACTGCGAGCGGGCCCAGATTAGGCGATCCGGCCGACGCAACAACGGGACCGGCCGAGGAGGATCCGGAAGCACGCGCGGCGGATACCAACGTGCCTGCGAGGTCACGGAGCGAGGACAACGACCCAAGCCATGCGGACGCGGCCGAACCGGGTGCGGCCGGCGATCACACCGCCGCGGGCGACAAATCGCCGTCACCTTCCAACGGCACGCATGATCGCAGGGTGGCGTTGGCCGGTGGCAGTCGAGACGAGCGGTCGGCCTCGGATGAGCGAGTGGAGTCGGGTAGTGAGGACACGGAGAACGCCGCCGACAACCTGGCGGGCCAAAAGCCGTGGCTGCCGCTGAGCCTGACGCTGTTGGGCCTGTTTGCATCGCTGGGCGCGAACGTCTACCTGGTCTGGATCGCCGCCGGCCTGCGGCGCCGTTACCGCAGCGTGATCCAACGCACGCCGCCCGACACGGGCCATCAAGAACAAGTGGACGGGCAGGCCGACCCCTGGGAGCCCGACTGGGAGCGGATCTACTCTGAACCGAAGACCGAGCAAGAACGCGAACTTGGTTCTTAGAACTTGGTTCTTAGAACTTGGTTCTTAGGATTTGGTTCTTGGGGCTTGGATCTTGGGACTTGGCTCGAAGGCCGAAGCTCCAAGCTCCAGGCCCTAAGTTGCAAGTTCCAAGCTCAACTCACGGTACTGGGCATTGCAGGTGGGCGCGAAGGCGACGCGCATTCGCCGCGACTTGGGAAAGTATTGCAGCGAGGCGGTGGTGTGCCAGTAATCGCTGTGCATGCACAGCGTGGTGCCGCTGGCCACGCCTTCGTCGCCATGATCGCTCATCATCCTGGCGAGCTGGTCGGGATCGAGCGACTCGCCTCGCTCCAATAGCCTGGCCAGCCGGCAGTCGCGCATCTCGGACGATTCCATGACGCGGCGGCCCCGCAGCGCCAGCGGCGCCCTCGAGGTGAACACCGCATCGGTCGGCGCCTGGACCGCGCGCATTGGCCCGCAGCAGAAGGCGTTGGTATGGAACAGCGCATCCTGCCCCGGCTCCGGCCGCCGCAGGTGGCTGCGGCTGTTCGACAGCTCCAGCGAGGCGATGTCTCC
>JBBDNX010000750.1:0-10229 GCA_040877345.1 Pirellulales bacterium | reverse complement strand
GGTTCCGGTCGTGCCAAGCTGCTGGATGGTGATCGAAGCCACGAGGTTGCCCACCTGGGCGGCTTCCGCCGGGGTCGCCCCGGACAGCAGGGCAGCCACGATGCCCGCCGTGGCGCTGTCGCCTGCTCCGACCGGGTCGATGGGCCCTTCCACCGCGTAACCCGGCACGTGGATGGCCGCGCGCGGTCCGCCCTGCGAATCGTCCCGGCCGGCGGAGTCGAAGCCAACCAACAGCATGCCCGCCTGGCCCAAAGTGCAGTAGATCGGGCAACCGGTCTTCGACGACAGAGCGCGGGCGGCCTCGACCGCAAGTTCCAGATCGCCCGGCGCGGCGCCGGCGGGCGGCTGGCGGCCTAACGCAGCCAGGCACTCCGCGACGTTGGGCTTGAGGATCCCGCAGGTGAAGCGGCCCGCGTGGGCGCGGCTGTCGACGAACACCAACTTGTCGGGCCAGCGGCGCGAGAGCGTGGCCAGGTGCTCGCGCATGCGGGGTGAAATCACGCCCCAGCCTTCTTCGTTCACCTGGTCGAGCACGACGAGCCCGTCGGCGGCGGCAAACAGCGCCTCCAGCGACTCGAGCAGCCGCTGTTCGATGGCCGGGTCGAGCGGCCGGCAGTTCCGCAAATCGAGGCGGTTCAGTTCGTGCCAGAGTCCATCGGGGCCCGCCTTGACCGGTTTGGTGTACGTCGGCGTCAGCCGGCCCGGATCGCGGATCACGTGGCTGGCATCGACCGGTTTCAGATCGGCCAGGGCGGCCAGCAGGTCGTGGGCGTGGCCGTCGTCGCCAACCACGGAGAGCGGCACCAGCCGGCCGACGCCCAGGGCCGCCAGGTTGTTGATCACCGTGCCCAAGGCGCCCGGGCTGTTGCGGACGCGGGTCACCTGGTAGGCCTCCAGGCCGGTCTCGACCGACCGCTCGGAGAATCGCGGGTCGATTTCGAGGTAGCGATCGAGAAACAAGTCGCCGACCAGGCCGATCGTCAGCCCGTCGAAATGCGCCAAGAGCGATTCAAGACGGGCCCGTGCTATCACCGGGAAGTTCCCCACAATGCAGCTTGCAAGAGAAGGAACCGCCGAGATAGAACTCCTGCACAACGGACTGGGGCACGCTTATCGCTTTGCCCCAGCCACCCGGTGGGATCCGTGCGCTCAATGCGGATGGAGGCCGCGGAGCTCGGGCGAGAGCTTGAGGCGGCGGGGCAGGTTGCCGTAGGCCGGGCCGGCCCGCGGCGAAAGCTGGTATTGAGGCTCGGGCTGGAACTGCTCATCGCGAAGCTGCCGCCAGAAGCCGTCGGCGTCGACTTCCAGCAGCTCCAGGTTCAGGAAAAAGCGCGTGCGGTTGACAGTATACCCGATGTGGTTGTCGGCCACGCTGCCCAAGGCCACGCGGAAGGCGTCCTGGGCTTCGAGAAAATCGCGGGCGGCGACGCCGGGAAACCCGAGGGCCAACTCCAACTGCGTGCTGGCCACGCGTTCGGCGGCCAGCGCGGCGCTGGCCACGCTGATCAGGTACTGCGCCCGGGCCAGCGCGAGATCGCGCAGGTCGTCACGGACGCCGAGCTTGATCGTGTCTTCGACTTGCACCAGGCGGCGGAGGGCCACGTGGTAGTCGATCAACGTCCGGCGGTACAGGTTCCGCTGGGCCTTGCGGTTCAGCGGCAGGTCGAGCGAGAGGCCAACCTGGGTGCGGCTGTTCTCGAAGTTGAAGTCGAAGGGGCGGTTGTGGCGGCTGTTGATGACCTGCGTGGCGCTAAGGTTCAAGATCGAGCGGAGCTCGTCGGCCGCCAACTTGACCGCCCGCCGATCGTCGGCCACCGCGCCGCGCTCGTTCATCAAGTCGAGCCGCCCGGACAGGGCCGTGAGCATCGCGTCGTCGACGTCGATCTCCACGGGCACCAGGCCGGCGCTCGGCTGGGAAAGCATCTGTTCGGCGGCGGCGAGCAACTGGTCGACCTGCGCCAGCGTGTTTTCGAAGCCGTCGGTCGGCTGTTCGCCGTTGGCGCTTCGGAGCAGCTCGTCGGCCTCGGCGACAAGCTGCTCGGCCCGGGCCAGCAGGGCCCTGGCTTCGACCAGAAGCTGGGGCACTTCGTCCAGCCGGGCCTGTGCCAGCGCGTCGGCCAGCTTGCGGCGCAATTCGGCGGCGTCGCTTTGCAGTTGGCGGGTTTGCTCGTCGATGACGGCCAGCTCGTCGGCCGCCGCTTCCAGCGCCCGCGCCAGCTCGACCTGGCGGACGGCCACCTGGGCCAGCGAACCGGCCAGGTCCATCGAGCGCTGGAACAATCGCAGCGGCGGGGCCAGGCCGCCGGCCAGCTCGTTCTCCAGCACTTGCCGGTCGGTCTGTACGTTCAGCCGTGCTTCGTCAAGCTGCAGCCGGCGGCGGAGCAGTGCCAGCTCGTCGAGATCCGCCCCGGCGTCCTCCAGCCGCCCGTCCATCAGAATGCGTTCGGCCATCCGCTGCGTGAGCACCACGGCCGCGTTGAGCAGCTCCAAGGGCCGCGGCGCGGCCTTGGCACGTTCGGCGGCCAGCCGGTCGCGGGTGCGCCGGACCAGCTCGCCGCTGACGGCCGCTTCGTCGCCCTGCGTCAGGTCGGTCAGCTCGTCGAGGTCGAGGTTGACGCCCAGCTCGGGCGGCAGGCCGATGACCAGCTTGAGCCGATCGAGGCTTCGCTCCAGGCCGACGCAGGTGGCAATCAGGCGGCTGCGTCCCAACAGCATGCTCTGTTCGATCTGCTCGACCTGGATCCGGGACCGCAGCCCGGCCTCGAACTCGGCCTCCGCCTGGCTCAAGGCGCGGACCAGCGAGAAATAGTTCTGCGATTCGATCTCGATCTGGCGGTAGACGCGGATCAGGGCGTAGTAATCGGAGGCCAGTTGGAAGAAGAACGTCTTGCGGTAGCGGGCATAGTCGCGGGCCGCGTAGACCACGCTGCGCTCGGCCTGCGTCAGGGGCTCGAAGAGCACGTCGCGCTGCAGGACCGCCTGCGAGAAGTTGAAGAACATTTCGGAGCTGATGTCGCTGGTAAACCCCTGGGGCCCGTTGAACGTCAGGAGCACGTCGTTGGCGAAGCGGCCCAAGAGCGTGCCGCCGCCGGCCAGCACGCGATCGACCTGCGTGCTGGAAGGCACGGCCAGAGTGCCCGTGGTCGGGCCGCCTGAGCGGACGTGATCGTACCCGAGGTCGGCGCCGCCCCCCAGCGGCGAGAACTTCAGAGCGTAGTCGAACCGCTCCAGCGACAGGGCCAGGGCCGAGCGGTACAACACCTCCTTCTGCGCCTGGTATTCGCGGCTGTTGAGCAGGGCCAGCGCGACGATGTCTTCGAGAGAAAGCCTCCGATCGCGGTCGACCAGCGCCTCGTCGGGCGGCGCCTGGTAGCTGCGGACGTATTCCTCGCGGACCCGCTCCAGCTCCAGCATCCGCGACAGGTAGGCCGGCTCGATCGCCTCCCAGTGCCGTCGCGGAATGGCCGCCACCGGCAGCTCGCCCGCCGAGGCGTCCTCCGGCAGCTCTTGATCGGCCGCCTGATACGAAGCCTGGCGGATCTGCTCGCCGCCGCGCCGGCTCGACCGCATCTCGCCGGCCGGCCCATCTCGGGGCAACGGCTCGGGCGCGGTGGGCCCTGTTGCCTCCGGATCGATCAGTTCCGGCGGCGGCAGCTCGATGTCAGGATCGGCGGCCTCCGCTTTGGCTTTGGCGCCGGGAGCGGGGATGGCTTCCGGGCCGGACGCTTGCGGCGACGTGTGTGCGGCCGGGCTGGTGCGGGCCGGCAGGTCGGGCAGTTCGTAGTTATACAGTGCGGGGCCGGGCGGGGGCAGCCGCGGCCAATCGGGGTTGGTGGGTAGGAAGAGCCGCGACCGCGGGTCATGTTCGATGGTGAAGCCCGGCGGGGCCCAGGGGGTTTGGGCAATCTTCTGCTGGAGCAAAGCGTAGGTTTCGGCGTCGGCATCGCGGCGGTAATGGGCGCGCGAGCAGCCGGCCGCAGTCAGTAGCAACAGCGCGATGAACCGGACCCACACCAGAACATGGCCCTCGCCTGGCCGCCGCCCGCTCGAGAAGTGCCACCTGGGCGGCCGAGCCCTGCCGTCAATTGGATCAACCCGATATGGCAGGTCTGGTTATCGGACCGGTTGGGATAAAACGTGAGGGAAAAAGGCGGAAGGCGGAAATGAGGTGACCCGGGGACAGCGGAAGCCGCGAACGACGGCTGCGCGGGGTGCATTGCCGCTGCTGATCCAGTATTCTCAATGCTTGCAACTCGGTCCTCGGGGTGGCCCGGCCGGCGCGGCGGAATTGCTGGCGGGCCGAATCGCCGTAGAGATCCCAGTAGATGGTTCGATCCTTGTGCTGCGGGCGAGATTAGGATGCATGATGCTAACAGACACTGAACTGGCGTCGTTAATGACCGGCCTGGAGCGAGAGTGGGTTGAGCGAAAGGCCTCCGCTAGCGACCTTGATGAGATCCGTAAGGATCTCTGCGCGTTTGCCAATGACCTTGCCGACCACCGGCGGACCGGCGTTGTTTTTGTCGGGGTGAATGACGACGGCACTTGCGCCGGGCTCACGATCGACGATGCGCTGCTGCGAAGGCTGGGCGACATGCGCGACACAGTTTTGCCGCTGCCTATGCTTGCCGTTGATCACCGGCATTTGAATAATTGCGACGTGGCCGTCATCCAGGTCGAGCCGTCACCGAACCCGCCGGTGCGAGTGCGAGGCAGGACCTGGGTTCGAGTCGGCCCGACACTGAGAACGGCGACGGTGGAAGAAGAGGCCCGCTTGTCGGAAAAGCGGCGCTGGGGAAACCTGCCATTCGACCACACCCCGATGCGAGGAGCCAGCGTTGACGATCTGGACCTGGATTTGTTTCGCTCGGTGTATTTGCCGAGCGCGATTGCGCCCGAGGTGCTCCAAGACAACCAGCGTGACCTGTCACATCAATTGAGTTCCTTGCGATTGATCACGTCGGAAGCCATCCCGACCGTGGCGGGAATCTTGACGCTTGGAAAGGACCTTCGCCAATGGCTTCCAGGAGCGTATATCCAGTTCGCGCGTTATGCTGGCGAGAAGCTCACCGATGCGGTGGCGGACCAAAAAGAACTCGATGGCCCGCTGCCGTGGCTGCTCAGACTTGTGGACGACACGCTGAGCGTGCATATCATGACGTCGTCCCGCATCACCGGTCAGCCCTTGGAAGTGCGCCAGCCTGATTATCCAGTCGAAGCGCTTCGGCAATTGATCCGCAACGCCGTAATGCACCGAACGTACGACGCATCCAACGCGCCGGTACGCCTGTACTGGTTCAGCGATCGCGTGGAAGTTCTCAGCCCAGGGGGTCCCTTTGGCATCGTGAATCGCACGAACTTCGGCGCGCCAGGCATTGCCGATTACCGGAACCCGCTGGTCGCCGAAGCCCTGAAAGTCCTGGGGTATGTGCAACGCTTCGGTGCCGGAATCGCGATTGCACGTTCGGAGTTGGCTCGTAATGGGAACCCACCCCCGGAGTTCGCCGTCGAGCCTACGCACGTCCTGGCAATTGTACGGAGCCGCACATGAAAACAATCGCACTGTTCAACAATAAAGGCGGAGTGGGCAAGACATCGCTCGTCTACCACCTGGCTTGGATGTACAGCGACCTGGGAGTGAAAGTCATCGCTGCGGACTTGGATCCGCAAGCCAACTTGACCTCGATGTTCTTGCCGGAGGATCGCCTCGAGGAACTGTGGCCCGACGGCGATCATCCGCACAGTATCATCGGTGCCGTCGGTCCGATGCTGCGCGGCATAGGCGATGTGGCAAGTCCGCACGTCGAGCGTATCACTGAGCGGCTGGGATTGGTTGTCGGCGACCTGGGCTTGTCGCGATTCGAGGCGAAGCTGTCGGCCTGCTGGCCGGCTTGCTTGGACCGCGACGAGTCGGCCTTTCGGATCGAATCGGCTTTCCATCGCGTGCTCGCCGGCGCCGCCGGACAGCTCGGTGGCCAGCTCGTGCTGATCGATGTCGGGCCGAATCTAGGCGCCATCAATCGGGCCGCGATGATTGCAGCGGATCACGTGGTGGTACCGCTCGCCTCGGATTTGTTCTCCTTACAAGGGCTGAAGAACCTTGGGCCCACCCTCCGCGAATGGCGGTCCGAATGGTTCGACCGTCTCTCTCGCCGACCCGCCGACCCAAGTTTGCAGCTCCCCGCGGGAGCAATGAGTCCCGCGGGATATGTGATCCTGCAGCATGCTGTGCGACTGGATCGCCCAGTCAAGGCCTACGAGCGGTGGATGGCAAGGATCCCCGCAGTCTACCAGGTGGAGTTGCTCGGCCAACCGGACTGCGACGCACCACGGGTCGAGCAAGACCCGAACTGCATCGCCTCGTTGAAGCATTATCGCAGCTTGATGCCGCTCGCCCAGGATGCGCTCAAGCCGATGTTTCATCTGAAAGCAGCCGACGGCGCTCTCGGTTCTCACGTGTATGCCGTCCAGAGCTGCTACGAGGATTTCAAGAAGCTCGCCCTTGCCATTGCGGCCAAGTGCGAAGTGAGCATGCCGTAAAAAAGCAGCAGGAGAGAACGACGCTTTCGCGTCACTTACTCTGCCTTCTACCTTTATCTCTGGCGCATGGCGTCGATGGGGTTCATCAGGGCGGCGCGGCGGGCGGGATATAACCCGAACGCTACCCCGATCGAACAGGAGATCAGAAAGGCCAGCACCACGGGGCCGGGCGTGATCACGGCCTCGATCTCGAAACAGCTCCTGACGACCAGCGGGATGGCAATCCCCAGCACGATGCCCAGCACGCCGCCGGTCGCGGAGAGCACGACGGTCTCGACGAGAAACTGGATCGTGATGTCGCGGCGCTTGGCGCCTAGCGCGCGGCGGATGCCGATCTCGCGGGTCCGCTCGGTCACGCTGGCCAGCATGATGTTCATGATGCCGATCCCGCCGACCAACAGCGATATGCCGGCGATCGAACCCAGCACCATGTTCCAGATCCGCTTCTCTTGCTCCGCCCGCCGCAACAACTCCAACGGCACCTGCAGCTCGTAATCGTCATGGCGTGGATGGCGCTTGGCCAGCAGCTTGCGGGCCATCTCGGCGGTCGGGGCGACCAGCTCGGTGTCGACCACCGTGAGGATGATCTCGTTGAGCTGCGTCCGCTCGAAGTCGAGACTGCCCGCCGTGCGCACCACCTGCAGCTCGCCGAACCGCCAGCGGGCGGATGAAAGCGGGATGTACAAGGCCGAGCAGGCCTGGGCGTCGGTCTGCTGCTTGAGCACGCCCACGACCTGGAAGGCGGTCGGGCCGATCAACACCGACTTGCCCAGCGGATCCTGGAACTTGAACAATTTTTGCGCGGCCGTGGCCCCCAGCACGATCACGTTGGCCGAGTGGTCGATGTCCGGCGCTGAAATGAACCGCCCCCGATACAACTGGGTCTTCCTGAGCTGCTGGTAGTCGGGAGTCACCCCGTGGATGCGGGCATTGGTCATGCGGCAGCGGCCGCGGGTGGCGTCCTTGTGGAACAGCGACACGGCCAACGCCTTGGAGAGCGTGGGCAGGGTGGCTTTCAAGCCGTCGAAGTCGGCGTACTTGAGGCCGTACTCGACGACGCGGCTTACTTTCTGCTGTCCCGGCGTGGTTTCGGCGTCTTGTCCGCCGGTTTTCTGGCCGGGCTTGACGCTGCGGATGATGACGTTGGTGGCCCCCAGGCGGCGGATCTCTTCGACGGCCCGGGCCTTCGACCCCTCGCCGATGGCCAGCATGGCGATCACCGAGGCCACGCCCAGGATCACGCCCAGCAGCGTCAAGATGCTGCGCAGCTTGTGCAGCAGCAGGTTCTTGGCGGCGAGCTTGATCGAGATCCACATGGGAAGGCAGAAGGCAGAAGGACGAAGGCAGAAGGACGAAGGCAGAAGGACGAAGGCAGAAGGACGAATCAGAACGGAAACTGTCCGGGCGAAGCTTGGCGGCTAAATTATTGCGGCCCGTCGATGATGGCCATCGGGTTCATGACCACGCGATCGGATGGAGCCAGGCCGCTGGTGATCTCGGCGAACATGTCGTTGGTGGCGCCGACGCTGATCGGGCGGCGGGCCAGCCCGTTCTTGCCGGCCACGTAGCACCAGTTGGTGTTGTCGGTCTGGACGATGGCCTGCATGGGCAGGCTAAGCACGTCGTTCAGGCGTTGGACGTGGATTTCGACGACGGCGGTCATGCCGGGCTTGAGCTGCTTGACCGGTTCGTCGATGGTGACGATGGCCTCGTAGACCTTGACATCGGCGCTCATGCCGCCGTCCTGGCTGGGCAGCACCGCTACCGAGCGGACCGTGCCGCGATAACGGGCCTGGTCCAGGGCGTCGATACTGACCGTGGCCGGCAGGCCCTCGTGGACCTTGTCGAGCACGGATTCGTGGATGGCCGTCTTGACTTGCATCTGGCCCAGGTCGGGAAGGGCAAGGATCTTGAAGCGCTCGACGACCAGCTCTCCTTCGGCGACATTGCGTCCCCAAGGGGTGCGGTCGGTCGTGTAGGCCACCATGCCGTCGTGCGGGGCGAGGATCTTGCACTTCTCGAGCTGCGCCTGGTAATTGAGGAGCTTTTCCTCCTCCTTGGCCAAGGCGCGGTCGGCGGCGGTCTTGGCGGCCTGGGCCTGCGCCATGTACGACTGGTTGTCGCGCTGGACTTGCAGCAACGCCCGCCGGGCCGTGTTGAGCGAGCCTTGCAACTCCAGCAGCCTCATGGGGTGCTCGAACTGTTCCAGCTTCTTGCGGCCGGCGATCGCGTTGGCCAGAGCGCCGGTGGCCCGCAGCAGCGCGTCGTCGGCCTGCAAGTGCTTGTGAACGGCCTGGTCAAGATCGCCCTTGCCCCGGTATCCGAGCTTGTACAGCGTCTCGATGCCGTTGCGGCTGGTGGCCTGCATGTCGAGCTCGGCCTGGGCCTCGACAATGCGGTTGCGCGCTTCCTGGATGCGCTGCTCGATCTCTTGCAGGGCCAGCCGGTAGGTGCCGTCGTCGCCGTCCAGGTACATCTTCTGGTTCAGCTCCGCCAACTCGACGCGCAGCTCGGCGGCGGCCAGGCTGGTTTCGTTCTGCGTGGTCTGGTTTTCGTAGCGGACGTTCGACTGTATCTGGGACGCCTTGGATTGTTCGAATGCCAGCACCTGGTTGTCGACGCGCTCGCGCAAGGGGGCCGCATCGAACTCGACCAGCAGATCGCCCTGCTTGACCGATTTGCCGTTGGGCACGATGTAGACGATGCGCGTGCCGGGTTGACCCGGCACGGTTTCGACGTCGCAGGTGATGCGGGTCTCCTGCTGGCTGACCAGGCTGCCTCGCTCGGTGACCGAGATCGCCAAGTCCGATTTGCGGACCTGGTGGAATACGAGCGGCTGCTCGGTTTGCGGCAAGTTCTCTCCACGGCCGGCCAAGAGGCCCAGCGGCACGACCAAGATGGCCGGCAGGGCCAAGAACAGCTTGCGGCGGCCAGCCACCTTGCGCCGCAGCAGGGCCAGCCGCGTGGCCGCTGCCGTGGCCGGCGCGGCGGGTGGCTGATTCGCGGCCTGGGCGGGCGTGGGAGCTTTGGGCAACGGGGGTATGGTTTCGTCCCGGGGCGAGTCAGGGATACTTTTTCTCGGAGCAGGGGCGGGCGAGGTGGGACTTCGTTGCCGTGTCGAGGAAGTTTGGGGAATCGAGGGCTGGTATTGGCGGCCAAGCCCCTGGTAGCCGCTGGGCGGCTCGGGCCGGGGTGGACAGGTGGTCTGGGCGAGGGGGGTCTTCAACGTTGTTCTCCTTATCTGTATCTGCATTCAGAGTTAGGAGTTAGCACCCTCTCAGGGCGCGGTGTCGGCAGTCGCTGGCGTCGCTGCCCGGGGGCATCGCCGTCAGTCAAGCGTAGGTTGCCATTGGCATCCGGCGCTGCCGGATGTGCTGGCATTGGCCGTCGGGGCTGGGGCCCGCTAAAAGCGGGGCAGCCGGATACGCGGAGGGCAGGGTGGGGGGGCGGGAGGAAACTGGCGGGAGCCGTGGGGTGGGACAAAGTCAACGCATCAACGCATAACGATATTTTAATCCATGCCGCGGCCTGGGGCAAGGCCGGTAGCGGAATCTGGCGAGTCCCCGTCGCTGCGCCAGCGTTCAGGACTCCGGGTTCGCGCGGCCAGAACTCTGGCGAGCTCTGCTACGACAGAACCGCAGCCAGAACTCTGGCGAGTTCTGCTACCGGAACCTCACGCGGAGCGTGAG
>JBBDNX010000749.1:0-10257 GCA_040877345.1 Pirellulales bacterium | reverse complement strand
ATCCGTCATGTCGAATGCTTGGACGTACACCACGTCGGCAAAATAATCGACGCCGAGAATCCGGCAAAGCCAGTCGGGGCCCGGTAGCTCTTGAACAGGCGGGTTCGCAGCCGGAGGTCTGCCAAGTGCCATTAGCCCGCGCGGATTGTCGGGTTCAAAGTCATACCGTACCGTGGCCCCTAACTCGCGTATCGCCGCCACCGCCCGGCGCTGCCGTTCGGCACGATTCGTCACAAGGCCCAGCACGACGCCCAGGATCGTCACCGCGAGCAGCAGCGTCGAGATGCTGTACTGCCTCCAACACCAGCGCCGCCGCCGCAGCTTACTTGGCGCAGATGATTCCATGCCCGCCATTTTCCCGTTTGTGCCCACGGCCTGCAACGAATTCCGCGGCTCGGTCCGTAACCGCTCTGGAGTGCCGCTCCGGTGCCTGTTTTTCTTCCCCGCCTGCTCCCCGGCTGCTAAGCTGAACCATGTCCCGCACGTTCGTGGTGGGGCCGATAACGATCGGCAGGCAACGAAACGGGGATTAACCCGATCGCCCAATAGCTTAGGGAGCGGGAGCCAGTCAATGAACACAGGCCTGCGCCCATGGCAGCGCCCCAGTGAGCGCGCGAGCCGCCGGAGACCGCAATTCGGATTGGCCGGGGCGCTGTTCGCCGTGTTGTGCGCGAGCGGCTTCCTTGCGGGATACCACTACGGAGCGAGACGACCCGTCGCGCTCAATATGATCAGCTTGCAACAGGCCAGCTTCGTCAGGTCCGACTCCGGCATTGATCCAGGCGACCTTTCCACGATTCTGGACAGCGTCAAGGCGCGATTCTCTGACGCGGGACTCGTCTACACCGTGGAGCTCGTTCACAAGGAGCACATAGGCACGTCATCGGCTACGTTTGACGGCACAAAAAAGCGAATGGGTGACATCTTTGTCTGGATGAGCCTGGATCATGGAGCTTATTCGGAGGATACGATGATCTTGTACCGCAAAGTTGCTGGCAAATGGGAAGTCGTGGCGGTGGCCAGGGGACAGAGCTGCGGGTGGTGAGGCTTGCCTCGCCGGGGCCGTTCCATGCCGGCCATCGCGGGCGATGCGTGGGTCTCGGCGGCAACGAAATGAGGATTAAGCCCAGCGCGTGGTGAACTCGCCTCATGACTCCCACCGACTCGACCGACGACCGCCAGGGCGAGAATCCGTACAAGGCGCCGCCAACGAACGGTCGGCCACCGGCCAAGACCGGGAGGTCCCCGTGGCAGCCACTAACATGGGCAATCGTCGGCTTCGCCGGTGGCACCATCGCCGCGCCCCCGTTCATGCTGAGCGTTGAACTCCCAGACCGCATTAAAGGCGGCATGCTGTTCGGCGGCCCCTTCGGCGCGGTGGCCGGCCTCGCTCATGGACTTGAGCGCCGGCGGAAGGCACGGCAGAATTGACCGGCGCGGTCGCGTTCGTATCCAGGACCGCGCGGATCAAGGCTTCCCGTAGCTGATCCGATCCGTCGGCTCATCGACCGCGTCGTCGATTTCGGCTTCGGTGACGGCTTCTTGCTGGGCGTGCTGCTCGGCCTTCGCGAAGGTCTGCTGCATGCTCGCCAGGGCGCGACGGCCCGGCCGACGGCGGCCTCGTGGTAGTGGCGGCGCTGGTTGGCGGTGTCGATGTCGCGGAATCCGTGTTGCAGGGCCAGCTCGGTCAGGCGCTCGGTCTCGTCCTCCTTCCAGGCGGTCCCGTACAGGAAGCGGGGCACCCGAACGCCTTGGATTTCCAGAGTCCGAGCCAGTATGCCGGCCATTGTCGGCTATGGCGTCAATGGGTGCAATTGCCGGCAGGACCATTCGTGGACATCGCGCTGTGGGGCGGGCAGAGGTGGGGACTGCCGGGCGGACCACTTGTCACGGCTCGCAACTTGAGCTTGCAAACGCGGCTGTCCCGGCATAGGCGGCCAGTACGACAACGAAGCCATAGATGAAACCAAGTCCGGTGCCGCCGACGATTGCGCACGCCGCTCCGGCCACACCCCCCGGGCCGGCGATCCAGACGCGGGCGACGGGCGGCCCGACGAACGCGGCGATTAGCATTGTCAGTGCGACTCCCGCGGCGCCGCCCCAGCCGCCGCCAAGTGCGGCCGCCACGTATCCGTGCTGGGCGGCGCGAAATGCGCCCTTGATCGTGAGGCCGTTCACAAAGATCCACGCTCCGGCTCCGCGCAGCGCCTGCTCCGCGGCAATCGCCGCACCGACGAACGCGGTGAAGCCAAAGACGCTTCGCAGCGTGAACTGCTGGAGAAACCGGCTTCCGCTGCTGGGCCTTTCATCCCGGCCTGACTTGACTGGAGCGGGTGTTTCCATTCCAGCCATTCTGCGATTCACGGGGAGTGCGTGCAATGTGCTGGGCTGTCGGCTCGCTGCGTCCGCTTACCCAGCCGCCCGTGATTCGACGGCAAGATTGACGGTCGGTAGCGGCTTGCTATTCTCAATGCACCTCGTTCATGTCAATCAGACGTTTACCCATATGGAGGAGCTGCCATGGTCGTGAAAAGCATTGGGGTTTTGTCTGCGGGCAAGGTGTTGGGCTGCCTTTATGTCTTGCTGGGACTGATCATTGGCGCGATGTTCTCTTTGCTCTCCTTGGCAGGTGTGGCGGCTGGGGGACAGGACGCAGGAGCGGCTGCATTCCTGTTCGGCATCGGAGCGATCGTCATCATTCCTCTCTTCTACGGGACGGTCGGTTTCATCGGAGGAATCATCATGGCCGCCTTATACAACGTCGTTGCCTCCCTCGCCGGAGGTATCGAGCTGGAGTTGAGCTCCACGGCGAACCGCGTGCAATGAGGCGTCTCAAAAGGGCCCGGCGAACCAGCCGCTTGCATTTTGACCGCGGCGGCATCGCGCAGGCCTGCTGAGGCAGACTGCTGAGCTTGGCGCGGAAGAGAACTCGCCCGACGGTTACGGCTGGGACCGGCCGGTCGAGCAGCGGCCACCCGTCAGGGCAGCATGACTCTGCCGCCGCAGACGACGAGAGTCTGACCGGTCATGAAACTCGATTCCTCCGAGAGCAGAAACAACGCGGCCTCGGCCACGTCCGCGCCGCGGCCGATGCGGCCCAACGGCGTCGCTTCGACAATGGCGTCGATCCGCTGCTGGCTCACGCCCGACAGGATCTCGGTGTCGATCAAGCCCGGTGCAATGGCGTTCACACGGATGTTGTGCGGCGCCAGCGCTTCGGCCAGGCTCTGGGTCAATCCGATCAGCCCCGCCTTGCTGGCCGCATAGGCGATCGACATCGGCCGAGGGCGAAGCCCCGCGATCGAGGCGATGTTCACGATCCGCCCGAATCCCCGCTCGATCATGCCCGGCTTGACCGCCCATGTCACCAGGTAGGCCCCCGTCAGATTGACGTCCAGCGTCTTGCGCCAGACGGCCGGCGAGGTTTCTTCGTGCGGCAGGAGGTGAAACACACCGGCATTGTTGATCAGCAGGTCCACGGGCCCCAACTGGTCGCCCACTTCGCCCACCATCGCCGCGACCTCGTTGGCCGAGGCGACGTCGGCGCGGACCAGGTGCGCCCGCACGCCGGCCTGCCGGACCAGCTCGGCCGTTTCACGCGCCTGCTCGCCGCTGGTCAGATAGTTGATGGCAACGTCGGCGCCGGCCTCGGCCAGGCGCAGGCAACACGACCGGCCGATGCCTTTTGCCCCACCTGTCACCAGGGCCGTGCGGCCGGCCAGCGGGCGATCGCTCATCGGCTTATCCCGTAATCCATGGTGCCCCCCACGCGACAGTGCCAAGAATATTTCATCTTCGGGCGCGCCGCAACTGATCGGTTATGCTTGAGTTGACGGCCATGGGATGGTAGGTTCCGTCCGCGAACCCCCGATGCACCTCGAAACGCGGAGCACCCATGGGCGGACTTGATCACCGGGCGATTCCAACACCCGACGCGCAGCCCGAGCGGGTTTCCGCACAACGCATACGGTATGGGCATGCGCTGTTCGTGCTCTACCTGCTGCTCTATGGGGCCTTTGTGCTGCTGAATGCCTTTGCCCCCTCGGTCATGGCGCGGACGCCCGCGGCCGGCATCAACCTGGCGGTGCTTTCGGGCCTGGGGCTGATCGGGGCCGCGTTCCTGTTGGCGCTTGTCTACGATTGGCTGTCCCGCTTTCTCGACAGCCGCGGCCAGAACGAAGGACGGCACGGCACGTGATCCACGAACGCTCGCTGCTGGCCGTCGTCGTCTTCGGCATATTTGTGGCCATCACGCTCGGCCTGAGCTTTTATTTCGGCGCCAGGACCCGCTCGTCCCAGGGCTATTTCGCGGCCGGCGGCGGCATCCACTGGTTCGTCAACGGGGTGGCCTTCGCCGGCGATTACCTGTCGGCCGCCTCGTTCCTCGGCATCTGCGGCATGATCGCCTTCTACGGCTATGACGGCTTCCTCTACTCGATCGGCTACCTGGCCGGCTGGATCGTGGCCCTGTTTGTCATCGCCGAACCGGTCAAGCGGCTGGGCCGCTACACGTTCGCCGACGCGCTGGACAGCCGCTTCAACTCGCGCGGCATCAAGCTGGCCGCGGCCATCAGCACCCTGGCGGTGAGCATCTTTTACCTGATCCCACAGATGGTGGGCGCGGGAGTGCTGATCACGCCGCTCTTGGGCTTCCCGCACTGGGTGGGCGTGGTGCTGGTCGGCACGATCGTCATCCTGATCGTGGTCACCGCCGGCATGGTTTCGACAACATACGTGCAGTTCCTCAAGGGGTCGCTGCTCGTGCTGTTCAGCCTGGTGCTGACCGTTTTGATTCTCCATCGCGGCCTGAAAGTCGACCCGCGCTACCAAGCGGGCGGCTCCCAGCGCGAGCGGGTCCTGGCCGAGACGCAAACGGTCAGCGTCGGACCCGATGGGCAAAAGACCGTCAACGGCAAGCCTCAGGGACGCGGCGAGGGCCAGGCCGACCTGTCGCCGATCGGCCACGTCAGCCGCCTGCCCGGCGGAGCGACCGAGACCGGCCCGCTCGGCCCGCTGGAGTTCCTGAGCACGATCGAGCAGAGCGAGATCGTGCTCTGGACCGCCAAGACCGTCATTGACGACGACGGCCGCGTGACGACCGTCTACACGCAGCGGCCGACACCGGGGAGCGAGGTGCTGCGGCCCGGCAACAGCCCCACGTTCCGGGGCGTGCGCAGCGAGAAGTTCACCGACAAGCTGAACTTCCTCTCGCTCATGCTGGCCTTGTTCTGCGGCACGGCCTCGCTGCCGCACATCCTGATCCGCTATTACACGGTCAAGGACCAGGCCTCCGCGCGGAAGAGCACGGTGGTGGGGATCGGCAGCATCGGCTTCTTCTACGTGCTGACCTTGTTTCTCGGCCTGGGGGCCATGACCAGCGGGGCGATCGACGTGACCAACAGCAACATGGCCGCCCCGCTGTTGGCCCGCAGCTTCGGCGAGCTGCTGTTCTCAATCATCTCGGCGATCGCCTTCACGACCGTGCTGGGCACGGTGAGCGGCCTGATCGTGGCCTCCAGCGGCGCCGTGGCGCACGACCTGGTGGCCAACGTCTTCCGAGTCCCGCTGACCGACCACCAGCAGGTGCGGGTCGCCAAGCTGGCGGCCGTGGGAGTCGGCGCCATCGCCATCGTGCTGGGCATCCTGTTCGAAAAGATGAACGTGAACTTCCTGGTGGGCTGGGCCTTCAGCGTGGCGGCCTCGGCCAACCTGCCGTCGCTGGTAATGCTGCTGTTCTGGAAAGGCACGACCCGGCAGGGGATCACGGTGGCGGTGATCGTGGGCATGCTCTCGTCGCTGGCCTGGATCCTGCTCAGCGGCGACACCTACCGCGACATCTACAAACTGGATCCGGCGACCGCGCTGGTTCCCTTCAGCCAGCCCGGCATCGTGACGATCCCGCTGGGCTTCCTGACGCTCGTGGCCGTTTCGCTGGCCACGCGATCGCGGGTGCAGGGCAACGTGGCGTCGGTAAGCGGTGGCGGCGGTTGACCGCGGCATGGTACGATCGAAACTTCATCCGCTGTCTTCAACACACCCGCCGGTTTGCCAATGCATCACGACTCCGAAAACCGCCAAGGAAACGAGACGTTGAGGCCAGTGTGCAGTCGCCGTGAGGCGCTGCACTTCGGCGGCGCGGCAATCGCTGCGGCCTGGATGGGCGGCGGGCGGGCCCACGCCGGCGACTCGGTCGAAGGCCGCGTGATGACGGTCACGGGGCCGGTCGCGCCCGGCGAGCTGGGAATAACGCTGCCGCACGAGCACGTGCTGGTCGACTTCATCGGGGCCGACCGCGTAAGCCGCGATCGCTACGATCCCGACGAGGTAATGCGGGTCGTCGAGCCGCAGCTTCGCCGCCTGCGGGAGGCGGGCGCCAAGACGCTGGCGGAGTGTACGCCGGCCTACCTGGGCCGCGATCCGCAATTGCTGGCCGGGTTCGCCCGCGCGACCGGCATGCATTTGCTCACCAACACCGGCTACTACGCGGCCGCGGGCGGCAAGTACGTGCCCGCGCACGCCCACGGCGAGTCGGCCGACCAACTGGCCGAGCGCTGGCTGGACGAGTGGCGCGAGGGGATCGAAGGCACGGACGTGCGGCCCGGGTTCATCAAGATCGGCGTCGATGCGGGCCCGTTGACCGAAGTCGGCCGCAAGCTGGTCCAGGCCGCCGCGCGGACCCATCGGCAAAGCGGATTGACGATTGCCGCCCACACGGGCGACGGGGCGGCGGCCCTGGAGGAATTGACGATCCTGGCGGAGGAGGGCGTTTCGCCGTCGGCGTGGATCTGGGTCCACGCGCAGATTGAGCAGAACCTGGAGCTGCACGTTCAGGCGGCAGGGCGGGGCGCCTGGGTCGAGTTCGACGGCGTGTCGCCCGAGAGCATCGAGCGGCACGTGGCGCTGGTCACGAACATGAAGCGGCAGGGCCTGCTCGAGCGGCTGCTCATCTCGCACGACGCCGGCTGGTATGCGGTGGGCGAGCCGCGGGGCGGCAGCTTCCGCCCTTACGACACGCTCTTCACCCAGTTCCTGCCGGCCCTGCGGGCGGCCGGGCTGGGCGACGACGACGTACACCGCTTAACCGTCGCGGCCCCGGCCGAGGCGCTGGCCATCCGGGTCCGGCGCAGTTGAGATGCGCTGGCTTTCGGCCGATTGGGCAGATGGCATCGTCTCGCGGGTTACAAAGGTACTGGCGGCCGCCGAGAGGAAGCGCCGCTTGAACCATACGGCTCGGTCCACCAGCCGAAGGGCGGTGGGCACCAGCCACTCGAGGGCCGGCAAGCGGCTGGCCGTCGCCAGGATCCTGGCGGCGCGCCTGGAGATCCGCACGGAAGCCTCGTTCGAGCTTCGGCGAAGCGCCTCGTAACGGGCCAGCCGGTCGCGCGAAGGGTCGTTCGCGGCAAGCGCCTCATGGGCCACCTGGGCCAAGGCGAGCGCATCCCAGATCGACGCGTTGGCACCCTGGCCGCTGGCGGGACTCATGGGATGCGCGGCATCGCCGATGATGGCCGCTCCGCCGGCTACGTACGACGTGGCGTGTCCATAGGGCCTGCGGACTCGCTTGAAATCGCCGGGAAAACGGAGCTGCCGCGCGAGCGGCTCGCCAATCGGGGTCAGCATGGCCAGCTCGCGCCAGAAGTGTTCCTGAGAGTTCTCCAAGAGCCGCTCGGCCCGCGGATGCGGGATGGGGAGCAGCACGACGCCTCGGCGGCCGGGCCACGGAAACGCCCCGATCACCGGAATGCCGTCGCGCAGGGAGGCTGGATTCATCCAGATTCTGACCTGGCCGGCGGCAAGATCGTCGGGCCACTCGATGCCGGCGGTCACGAAGTCGAGCGGAAAAACCTCCAGCTCGATCAGGATGCCGCACGACTCACGCACTACGGAATGGACGCCGTCGTCGCCCACGACGATCGTGGCCGCCTCCTCGAATGGACTTCCATCCCGCCTGCCGCTGACGCCGACCACCGTGTGGCCCTGGTAAATCAACCCCGTGACCTGGGCGCCCCGAACGACCGCGACGTTTCCGGTGGCTAGGGCGGCCTCAGCGATCAGGGCCCGCGTCGCGGCCGGGTCGGTCGAATGCGGGTCGGCGCCGGCGGCGTCCAGCACCTCGCGATCGATGGCGAGCAGCCGCCTGTCGCCCCGTGCCGCCACGACCGCATCGACGCGGACGCTGGCCTCCCGACGGATGCGGTCGGCCACGTTCAACGGTTCCAGCGCGGCCAACGTGGCGGACCAGAGGATTTCCGGCCGGGCGATCCGCGGCGGCTCCTGTTCGCGCTCCAACAGCTTGACCTTCCAACCGCGCCGGCCCAGAGCGAGCGCCAAAACGGCGCCGCCGATCCCGGCGCCGACGACGATCAGATCGGTTGCGGCTTGCAAGTGGTATATCGCGATTCGGGCCGGCCGGCAACATCAGCGATGCGAGTCGGCGATCTCACGCAAGTCGGCAAAGTACTGCCGTTCGTCGAACGGTTGCTTGTTTTTCATTGTCTGCCACAGTTGCTGGCAAACAGCCTGGCCGATTTCATGGCGGATGTTGTGGTGGGAAACTCCTAGTTTTGCAAGCTCCTGGGCGATCGCCACCACGCCCTTTGGGTCGTCCGCGGCGAGCTGGCGCTCGACGATGACGTGCAGCATCAGGTGCATCCGCGGGCTCATCGGCTGACCGTCCGGCCCGGCAATCTCATCCGGCATGCTGTCGTTCTCGAGCGCTCGCCGCCATTCAGGATGGTCTTGCAAGGCGATCTCATAGGCGGCGTCCTCGCTCAGTTCCCGCTTCTTCTTTTTTTTTTCATCGAACGGCCTCGCTAAAACAGGGACTGGACCCACATGCGGCTGCCCAGCCTTTGCTACGCGTCGCTGCGGGATCGCCGCGACTGGCGCTGCTTCGCGGCCTCCCTGAGCTCGCCGACTGTGCGCCTGGGCGTTGGCGCCCGTGCCTCGCCGGGCTGGCCCGCCTTCCAATCGTGCTGAAACCGGCGCTTCAACTCGGTTCCCACATGCGATTCCTCTCCATCCAACAGGCGCAGCAAGGCGGCATTCTTATCCGCTGCGGGCAACCGTGTAATCCAAGCTTTCAATTCCGGCTGAGTCGGTTTGGCCGGGGTGCCGCGACGGCTGGCCTTGGTGGCCGCGGCCAGTAGTTCGCCGTCAATGCGCAGGAAGTCGGCCAATGCACTCAATGCCGGGGTGAGCTTTTGCAGGCCTGGCGGCACCGTCGGCTCGTCCGCGTCATCGTTCAGCTCGCCCGCTTGCGCTGCGGCCAGCCATCCGAGATAGAGCGGGCGTAAGTCGCCTTGCAGCAGATGATCCCGCAGCGGGATCAGATCGGTGAGCCAATGCTCGTCCTCGCCCTCCCAATCTCCGTCTTCGTCCTCGGACAAGAAGCTTACGACAATATGCTGGCCTTTGGCCCATGCGGAAAAGACGTTGCCTCCGCAGTAGGGTTTGACAACCTTGAGATCAAGGCCGCGCCGCGGTAGGCGCAGCATGTGCCAGTGAGTTCCCCAGTTCGCATAGTACACGAATCCGTCAAAGTACTTCTCGATGATCTTGCGAGGATTGCCTTTGAAGTCTCCCCAGTGATACTCGTTGACGAACCGCCTGGAGGAAATGTCGGCGCGTGTCGATAGCTCGCGCAATTCCGCCATCTGGCGGGCATCCAGCGGCTTATCGACGGCCACAAACTCGTAGTATTGGTACTCGCTCATACAGGTCTATCCTCCATGCCGAACGCGCACGGCAACCCCAATGCGGCCAGCGCCACAGTCCAAAGCCGTCTTGACTGGTCCCTAATTGAAAAGCATGGCGAAAAGATGGCACCGATGCAACTGGTGCCGGTCCGGGGCCGCCTGAATTCTGGCGAATTCAGCTACGGCACGGCATGGATGCGGATCACTACGAACGAACACCCCATCAATGGGGGCACTACGAACCGGGGCCGACGAGTATTTTGCCGGCCAGGGCGGCTGCGGGAAAGTTGGCTAGCAGGTAGGTGTTGCGGCCGTCCTGAATTTGGACGGTCTGCCGGTAGATCCGTCCGCGTGGATAGCCTCGACTCGCCGCCTGCAATGCAACCGTGTGCTCTCCGGCGGGCAGCTCGACCCTGACCACCTGGATCGAGCGAGGCAGCAGGCCCCAGCAGCGCGTGTCGGCCGCCTCCGTGGCCTCCCAGGCAATGCCTCCCACGTCGAGCGCCAAGTTCAAGAGCGAATCGCCCCGCACGTCGGCCGCCTCTTTCACCCCGTACAC
>JBBDNX010000748.1:0-10314 GCA_040877345.1 Pirellulales bacterium | reverse complement strand
CGGCCAACTGCTGGTCCAGATTCGCCTGGGCCGCTTCGCGCGCCTCCGTGAAAGCGAGGTACTGCTCATACACCTGGTCCAGACCGCGCACGTTCGTGGCCAGAGCGTGCGCGGCGGCGTGCAGCCCCTGCCGCAAGTCGGCCCGGTCCCGGGCCAGCAGCAGCTCCACGCGGCGGACGTCGGCCCGCCCACGCCGCCGGCCCAAGGGCACCGAAAAGTTGACTCCCAACGTCCAATCCGCGAACTCGCCCGCCCCCGTGCGGAGCTCGGCGCCCGTGGGCGTGCGGCCTTCCAACCCGTTCCAACGGTACAGCGCCACGGCGTCGGCTTGCGGCAGGGCCTGGTTGCGGGCCTGGGCCAGCAATTGCTGGTCGGCCTCGATGATCAGCTTGAGCTCGATCAAGTCGGGTCGACGCTCCTCCGCCAGGTCTACCAGGGCATACCAGTCCGGCTCCAGCCGCTCATCCGCCGGTGGAGTGACCGGCACAAGCTGGGCGGCGTCGGCCGGCGGAAGTCCGAGGATGTTGCGCAAGGCGGCCTCGCGCTGGATGACATCGGCCCGCGCGGTCACCAGGCTGGCCCGGAAGTTGGCCCGCGTCACGCGGGCTTGCGCCCGGTCGGCGCCGCTGGTGAAGCCGTGGCGAAACAGCGCGTCGGCCAGGCGGAAGGCAAAGTCGGCCTGCTCCACCTGCCGCTCGCCCACCCAGACGGCCATGCGGGCGGCGACCAGCGACCAGTAAGCTTCGATCACGCCGCGGACCTGCTCCTGCACGGCGTCTTTGAACTGGAAATACGACCGCTGGGTGTCGATCCGCGCCAGCACGATGGGAGCGATGTTCGCTCGCAAGCCGCCCCCCTGCAACAAGGGCTGCGTGTAGCTGATGTCGGCCGATGCGCGGTCCTGCGGGTTCAGCGGAAGGATTCCTGGTCCGAAGCGCGACGAATCGGTGTCGACGCCGACGCGCGCCTGGCCGCCCAGGACATTTTCCTTGACGACCGCGGCGCCGAGCCGGTAGTCGTCGCTGCGCAGCGCGCCGATGCGCGCTGCGGTCGGGTCGCCGAGATCGAACAGCCCTTGCGGCTGTTCGAGTTGGTTCCAACTGTTGTCGACCTGGACGCGGGGGTCGAAGCGGGAGTTTTCGACGTCGATTGCGGTATTCGCGATCGGCGCGTCGTAGATCGTCCGCCCGCTGGAGACGGCGGCCACTCCGGACAGCACGCGAACCACTTGGGCATTGAGCAGGGCGATCCGGACCGCTTCATCCAGCGGCAGGCTGCGCGGCGCGATTTCAGGCTGGGCGCGGGTCACGGTGGCCGGCGGCGGCGTGTCGGGCATCCTCGCCCGCGGCAGTTGCGCCGGGCCGCGGATGCGGAGATTTCGCTGCTCGGGAAAGATTTGCGCCTGCGCAAAGTTTGCCGGCCGTGCAAGATAAATGGCTACCGCCGCGGCGAGCGTGCCCCAAGTGACGGCTTTCATGGTATTACCATTTCGACCGGCTTCTGCGGCAGAGTCCACCAATTACGGTTATGCCGGCTGGAATCAAAATGCCGGCTCGAATCAGACTGCCGGTTCCTCCTCGGCGGCGGAGTGGAGGGCCTGTAACGCCAGCGCGTGGTCCAGCGTGTCGGCCACGATCCGGCCGTCACGCAGCACAATCGTCCGACGCGCATGGCGGGCCACGTCCTGGTCGTGGGTTACCAGGATCACCGTAATCCCTTGTTGCTCATTGAGTTCTCGAAACAGGCCGATCACCTCGCGGCTGGTCCGCGAATCCAGGTTGCCCGTTGGTTCGTCCGCCATTAGAATAGAAGGCTCGTTGACCAGCGCGCGGGCGATCGCGACGCGTTGCTGCTGCCCACCGGAGAGCTGGCTGGGATGGTGGTGGATCCGATCCCCCAGGCCTACCAGGTTCAGCTTCTCCATGGCCCGCTGGTGGCGCTGCCGCGAGGAGACGCCCGGCGCATACAGGAGCGGCAGTTCCACGTTTTCCAGGGCCGTGGTGCGGGCCAGCAGGTTGAAGTTCTGGAAGACGAAGCCGATCCGTTGATTGCGAATCCGGGCCCGCCGATCCCGCGACATCGTGGCGATTTCGTCGCCTACCAGCAGGTAGCTGCCGCTGGTCGGACGGTCGAGGCAGCCCAGAGTGTTCATCAGCGTGGACTTTCCTGAGCCCGAGGGGCCCATCAGCGCCACATACTCGCCTTGCTCGATCGAGAGCGTGGCCTGCATCAGGGCCTCGACTTTGACTTCGCCCAGATCGTAAACCTTGGACACGTCGCGTAATTCAATCAGGGACATAAAACCCGCGTCCGATTTTGTCGCAACCCAGGGCCGTTGCCGTGGGTATATATTCTACGGCTTGCCTCAGGCAGCCGCCCCCCCGGCTTCGTGCTGAAGTTGTTCCACCCGGCCCTGGGGCTTCCTCTGAGTTAAACATGAAAACGTCGGTAAAGATACTCCTTATTCTGTTGGCGCTGGCCGGCCTGGCGGCCGCGGTCTACCAACCGGCCGCGCGCTACTGGAAACAGCGCAGCCGGCCCAACTGGCGGCTGGCGAAAGTCTCCCGCGGGCAAATCATGTCGGTGGTGAACTCCACGGGCACGGTCAAGCCGGTGCTCTCCGTCTCGGTAGGCAGCTTCGTGTCCGGTCCGATCCTGGAGCTGTATGCGAAGTTCAACCAGGAGGTCAAAAAAGACCAGTTGCTCGCCAAGATCGATCCGTGGATCTACGAGTCGGCCGAGGCGCGGGAGCAGGCCGCCTTGGCCACGCGCGTGGCCGACGTCGAGCGGGCCAAGGCACAGTTGCAGCAGGCCATCAACGACGAACGCCGCTCGCAATCGCTGCACAAGGAGGATCCGGCCTTCATTTCTCAGGCGGAAATGGACAAGTTCAAGTTCAATCGCATGGCGCTCGAAGCCCAAGTGAGACTGGCCGACGCATCGGTCAAGCAGGCCCAGGCCAGCCTGGACAACAGCAAAGCCAACGTGGCCTATACCGACATCCGCTCCCCCGTGGATGGCATCGTGATCGACCGCAAAATCGATCCGGGGCAGACGCTGGCGGCCCAGTTCCAGACGCCGGAGCTGTTTGTCGTGGCCCCCAACATGCGGGAGAAGATGCACGTGCACGCCTCGGTCGACGAGGCCGACATCGGCTTGATCGCCCAGGCCAAACGTCGGGGGCTGCCGGTCACCTTCACCGTCGATGCCTACCCCGATGATCTCTTCCGGGGCGCCATCGAGGAAATCCGGATGAGCTCGACCACCACGCAAAGCGTGGTCACGTATCCGGTGATCGTGGCGACGAGTAACTCGGACCTCAAGCTGATGCCGGGAATGACGGCCAGCATTTCGTTTCAAATCGAGGATCGGCCCAACGTGCTGCGGATTCCCAATGCCGCGCTGCGCTTCTATCCGTTGGCGAACCACGTTCGCCAGGCGGACCGCAAGCTGCTGGAAGGCGTCCCGGAAGCCGACGAGGAGGAGTCCTCCGAGGCCGGCGGGCTTTCCGCCAGGCAACGGGCCGAATTGCGCCGCAAGCGCGACCGCCGCCACGTATGGGTGGTCGACGGAGACTATCTGCGCGCCGTGCCGGTCGTCACCGGGCTGAGCGACAACCAGCACACCGAACTGAAAAGCGGCCAGTTGAAGGCCGGCGATCCATTGGTCACGGGGATCCGCCAGGATGACCGCCTTGCCTTCCAGTAGTCGATCATGCACCTGCTGCTGACAATCCGCGTGGCGATGCGGGCCCTGGGCAAGAACAAGCTGCGGGCCGGCCTGACCGTGCTGGGCGTGGTCATCGGCATCGCGGCCGTCACCACCATGGTTTCGCTGGGTCAGAGCGCCGGCGCGCTGGTGCAGAATGAGTTTCAGGCCCTGGGGACCAACGTCCTCTTGGTGTTTCCCGGCCAGCGGCGCAACCGCGGAGTCAGCGAAGGGCCCACCCCCACGCTGACGGCCCAGGACTCCGAAGCCATCGGCCGGCAGTGTCCGTCGGTGCTCGCTGCGTCCCCCCTGGTCGGCGCGCAGGGCCAGGTGATCTATGGCAACTCCAACTTCAGCCCTCGGGAAATGTACGGCGTGGGTGCGGACTACCTCCGCGTCCGCAACTGGTCCTTGCAGCGGGGCAGCTTCTTTACCGAGAGGGACATCAACTCGGCCGCCAAGGTGTGCGTGATCGGCCACACGCTCGTGGCCAAGCTGTTCCAGACCACCGATCCGGTGGGGGAATTGATCCGTATCAAGAATATTCCTTTTCGGGTGAGCGGAGTCCTGGTGCGCAAAGGCGCCAACATGGTGGGCCAGGACCAGGACAACATCGTGCTCATGCCGCACACCACCGCCCGCAAGCGATTGCAGGGCTCCGAGTTCGACAACGTGAACGCCATCTTTGCCGCCGCACGCTCCGTGACCGTGATGTCCGACGCCGAGCATGAAATCGGCCAGTTGCTGGCCGAAAGGCACCACATTCAACCCGGCGAGCCGCTCGACTTCGACGTCCAAAATACCACCGAAATCGCCAACGTCCTGGGCATGATCACCGGCACGATGACGACCATGCTGGCCTCCATCGCCGGCATCTCGCTCCTGGTCGGCGGCGTCGGAATTATGAACATCATGCTCGTGTCCGTAACCGAACGCACCCGCGAAATCGGCATCCGCATGGCCGTCGGCGCCACCTCACGCGATATTCTGCGGCAGTTCCTGGTCGAGGCCGTGCTGCTGTCGTGCATCGGCGGCCTGATCGGCTTCGCCCTGGGCGTGGGCGCCTCGACCGGGATCACCTATTTGATCAACACACTCACCAACGGCACGCACTGGCCGACCGAAGTCTCGCTGCCGGCCGCGGCGATGGCTTTTTTGTTTGCCGCAATCGTCGGCGTCTTCTTCGGCTACTATCCCGCCCGCCGCGCTGCCAATCTCGACCCGATCGAGGCCTTGCGCTACGAGTAACGTACTAGCCCGTGAAGCGGAAGCTCCAGATGGCCGCGCCCGCGACCTCGATGTGAAGCCTCACCGGCCGCCCTGCCAGCTCGCCCAGGTCGGGCTTGTCCTTCCAGCGGACCGGCGTGTAGAGGCGGCCCGCATCGTAGTCGGTCTGGCAGTCGTCCAGCGCGTAGCCGGGCAGGATGCCCCCGTCCGGCGAGGCCAGCGCCACGCGCACCGGCTTGTATTCCAGCAGTTCCGCGTTGATCTCCAGCCGCGGGCGCGGCACGCTCAGCGCCTTGGTTACGATGCGGCCCGCCGTGCGGCTGCGCCAGTTGGCCAGCGCCGCGAAACGGTCGAGGCCGACCGTGGCCGCCCCGATCGACATCGGGATCCCCTTCTTGGGGTCGGTCTTCGCGCCGCCGCCCGTATAGAAGATGAACAGCTTGTCGCCCAGCCGGATCGGGGCATTGTGCGTGGGGTAGATCAGGGCGCGGTCGAACGCCCCTTCAGGTCCCACGTCGAGAAACGGCACACCCGGCGCGACGCGCTTCCAATCGCCTCCCTCGCGCTGGCAGACCAGCTCACAGGTGGCGCCGAGGCCCTGGTTGGGCCACTTCTCCAGAAAACCGAGGTTCAAGTTGCCGTAGTTGAACGGCGTGATCCCGCCATGCCACTCCCAGCGACGGCCAAAATCGCTGTCGGCCTCGTTGTCGAAGATCATCGCCGGCTCGGTCCAGTGAACCAGGTCTTGGCTGGTCCGAAGCGCCGCGTTGCGCCCGCCCCGCCCGCTGGCCCGCTCGTTCAGCCACCAGCGGCGGTTGCGGTGATCGCGGGTGACCATCATGTAGTCGCCCACGGCGCCCAGCAGCCGCCGCGGACGGCGAGTCCAGTGGATGCCGTCGGGGCTGGTGTCGATGTACTGGCCCAGAACTTTGCGGGCCTGCTCGATCTGCTCGTCGGTGACGTCCGGGTAGCGGTCGCGATAGTAGGGCGCCCACATGCGGTGGTCCTGCATGTTGGCGATCAGCTTGTAACGCCGCTCGGGATCCGGCTCGTCGTCGTCCTTGACGACGGTCAGCCCGTCGAGGTTGTTGAGCACGCCGATCTGCCGGCCGCTCTCGTCCAACGCCGGCAGGCCCAGGCCGCGGCGGGCCAGCTCCTCGTCGACCAGGTTCTTGCCGTCGGGCGCACAGGTGTAGAAGAGGTTGTTCTGCCGGCTGCCGCGGAATTCGACCACGCCGAGGTTGGGTTTTTCCCAGTGGATGCCGTCGCGGCTCTCCGCATACGCGTAGCCGCCGCGGTCGAGCTCGTCGGCCCTCCGCTCGGTGTTGAAGGCAAAATACCAGATCCGCAGCAGCCCATCCGGCTCCTGGATCACGCTCCCCCAGGCCTGGGCCCGTTCGCCTTCCCAGGGCCTGTCGGCCACGAGCACCGGCGAGCCATGCTTTGCCGGCCGATTCAACACCCGCTCCAGGCCTTCAACCGTTTCGAGTTCCTCGTCGTCGACCATCAGGTGCAGATGCGGATCGTCGTGCCTCATCGGGTCGCCTTTTTCAGCCGTGCGACGCGCCGCGACGGCCCTTGGCACCAGGCCGCCCGCCCAGCCGGCCATTGCCAAGCCCGCACCGGCCTGAATCACTTCGCGGCGCGTCACCAGGCTTCCCTTGGGGCCTGCTGGGCATTGCTTGGTTTTCATCGTGCCGATCCTTTCGCGCGTTGGTGGTGCCGATGCGGCCGCCTGTAGCCGGCTTTGATCCAGCATAGCGATTCTAGCGGGAAGCGGCGGGTAGTAGAATAAATGGCCGATGTGCGATCCGCGCTCAAGACAAGGGAGGACAAGACATGGCGACGTTCGTCAGCACGATCAAGTTTTCGGAGCAGGGCATCAAGAACGCCAAGGACACCTGCAAGCGGGCGGAAGCTTTCAAGGGGGCGGCCAAGAAGATGGGGGTCAAGGTGCGGGAGATCTTCTGGACGCTTGGGCCTTTCGACGGCCTGATGATCCTGGATGCGCCTGACGACGAGACGGCGACGGCCCTGATGCTTCAGCTCGGCTCGTTAGGCAATGTCCACACGCAGACCGCCCGCGCGTACAACGCCGCGGAAATGCAGGCGATTCTGGCCAAGCCCTGAAACGGGAGGTTGGTATGGTTGAGCGTATTCGCCGCAAGCGAAAACTGACTGCCGAAGAGGCCGCCGGCGTCCGCCAGGTACGGGCGCAGTTCGCGCGCGGGCCCAGCAAACGCCAGCTTCTGGAGTCTGGGGAGTATACCGGGCCCATGAGCCTGGAGGAGTATCTGAGTTGGCGCAAGCAAGCCGGCCAGACGCCGCTCAGCAAGCAATTGCAGGCAGCCGTTGCGGCAACGGGCGAGTCGCTGTATGCCGTTGCCCAAGCCAGCGGGCTGCCCGCGCCGGTGCTGCAGCGGTTCATGAACAACGAGCGGGGGATCACGCTGGAAACCGCGGGGAAGCTGGCGGCGTACCTGGGGCTGGCGTTGCTCCCAGCCGTCGATTGCAAGGACCGCGCGCCGGCCTGAGGCATCCCAAGACAGTCACGCGCCCGGCGCATTCCGCCCCGCGTCGCGCGGGCGCCAGCGCGGCCGGTGCCGGAATTCATGCCACCGCTGGCGCCTGTCGTCCGAGCGTCCGCCGCCGGGTATAATCGGCTCGGATTCGCCGGACCACCCGGCCTCTCCGCTTACGTCCGACCTTGCACACGATTCATTGCGGTTGAACCCGTCACGCCGTCATTGGTGCGGCCCCTACAAGGTTTCCATGCGCGTCCTTCCCGAAGAAGAGATCTTCGCCGCCGCACTCGAACAACCCTCGCCCCAGGAGCGGCGGACTTTCCTCGACCGCGCCTGCCAGGCGGACGCCCCGTTGCGCGCCCGGGTCGAAGCGATGCTTGCCGCACACGACCACCCCGACAGGTTGCTCGAAGCAGCGGCCGACTCGGTCACAATCGATCAGCCCATGGCGGAACAGCCCGGGACCATGGTTGGGCCCTATAAGCTGCTTCAACATATCGGCGAAGGCGGTTTTGGCGTCGTCTATATGGCCGAGCAAACCGAGCCGGTACGGCGCAAAGTGGCCGTCAAGGTGATCAAGCCGGGAATGGACACCCGCCAGGTGATTGCCCGCTTCGAGGCGGAACGGCAGGCACTGGCCGTGATGGACCATACGAACATTGCCCGGGTGATGGACGCGGGGGCCACGCAGTCAGGTCGCCCCTACTTCGTGATGGAGCTTGTCCGCGGCACTCCGATCACCACCTACTGCGACGAGAACAATCTGCCGGTCCGCGAGCGCTTGGTGCTGTTTGCGTCGGTCTGCCGGGCGATCCAGCACGCCCACACCAAGGGGATCATCCACCGCGACATCAAGTCCCCCAACGTCCTGGTCACGCGGCAGGATGGTGAGCCGGTGGTGAAAGTAATCGACTTCGGAATTGCCAAGGCGATGGGACAGCAGCTCACCGAGAAGACGCTGTTCACCGATTTTACCCAGATGATCGGCACGCCCCTGTACATGAGCCCCGAGCAGGCGGAACTGAGCGGCACCGATATCGACACGCGGAGCGATATCTATTCGCTGGGGGTCTTGCTGTACGAGCTGCTCACCGGATCGACGCCGGTGGACAAGGAGCAGATGAAGCAGGCGCCTTTCGACGAAGTCCGCCGGATCATCCGAGAGGACGAGCCCCCAAAGCCCAGCACCCGGATCAGCACCGCCCAAGCGGCGCCAACCATCGCCGCCCGGCGCCACACCGAGCCGGACAAGCTGGCCAGGCTGGTCCGGGGCGAGCTGGACTGGATCGTGATGAAGGCCCTGGAGAAGGACCGCAACTGCCGCTACGAGACGGCCAACGGGATGGCGCGCGACGTCGAGCGCTATCTGAACGATGAGCACGTTCAGGCGTATGCGCCATCGGCCTGGTACCGTTTCCGCAAGTTTGCCAGGCGAAACAGGAGGGTGCTGCTGACCGCGGCCGTGCTGGCCATATCGGCGCTCGTCACGGCGGCGGCTTTGACGCTCAGTGCTCTCGACTACGGCCTTAAACAGCGCGATCTCGCCGAGCAAAAAGAAAACCTCCGGCAAGAGACGGCGACCGGCCTGTACCACGCCCTGCTCCGCCATGCGGCCGCCCTGCGCACGGCCCGCCAGCCGGGATACCGCAGCCAGGTGTGGAAAAACCTCCACGAAGCCGCGGCCCTGGACACGCCGGCGAAAAACCTCGACGACATCCGCCGGGAGGCGCTCGCTTGTCTGGACGATCCCATCGGGTTAGACGCCATTCAATCTCCCCAGGTCGAGAGACCGGACCCGGTCGTGGTCCCCCAAGCGTTCCAGCATCTCATCGAAACAATGCAAAAGAAACTTGGCGGCGAACGGGTCATCAGCGCAGTCACGCAAGACGGCGAGACATTGGCCACGGCTCGGCGACAAGACGGGGTGACTCTGTGGGGAAAGGATGGCAGGCCGCTGGCGACGGCGAAACCGCCCCTCGGCTCGGTCCACGACTTGAAGTTTGCTCCGGACGGAGATCTGCTGATCGGCGGGTGCGAAGAAGGAACGATTATCTGGACAGTCCCGGGGCTGGCGACGCGCACGTTTTTCCGGGGAGACGTGGTCCGATCCCTGGCAATCGACAAGACGGGCCAGTTGCTGGCAACCGCAGGCCACGGCAGGCGAATCGAACTCTGGTCGCTCGCGTCCAACCGACTCGTCGCGGTCCTCCCAGCTCGATCCAATTACGACATTCAATTCGATGCCGGGGGAGAGTTTCTGCTGACCCTGTCGGACGGCACGCCGAGTTCCGCCTGGTGCGTGAAACGCACTCCGGAGAAGCACCAACTGGCAGGCCACCGGGCAGGGATCCCCGGCGTGGCTTTCAGCCCGGACGGTCGAAGCCTGGCCTCGGTCTCGAAGGATCGAACGGTCAAGATTTGGGACGCCAAGTCGGGCCGCCTTGTGCACGCGTGCCTGGGGCACAACGCCGAAATCCAGGCGCTGGCGTTCAGCCCGGATGGAAAGCTTCTCGCGACCGGCGACTGGAAAGGCGCTCTTCGACTTTGGGATCCCGCATCCGGCAACGCGCTCGCCAGCGGCGGAGCGCTTGCCCAAATCTGGGGCCTCCGCTTCGATGCCAGCGGAAGGTGGCTGGCAAGTGCCGGCGCGGGCGGCCTTGCGGCCTGGGCCGTCCACCAGGGCCCGGACACGACCAGGCTTGAGCGATTCCTCACGCTCCGCTTCGACGCCCACCCTTCCAGTGCAATCGATCTCGCCTTGCATCCCGGCGGTTCTCAACTGGCGTTTCTCCGCTGGGATGATCGGCAAATCTACACCTACGACCTTGCCCAGGCCACCGGGCCTATTTCGCTC
>JBBDNX010000747.1:0-10339 GCA_040877345.1 Pirellulales bacterium | reverse complement strand
AGTCTGAAGGCAGAAGGAGGAAGGCAGAAGGAGGAAGGCTACGAAGACGACGCTACGGACGGGATTGCACCGCGGAGGCACGGGGGACACGGAGACAGGATGGAAACGGTCTACGAAGACCAGGCTACGCGTTCCTTGTCCTCGCTTCGTGGTCACGGCTGCGAACTGCGTAGCCGTTGGTGGACGCGGCTGAGAAGCCGCACCGCCAGCCAGCCGGCGGCGTAGATCGTGCAACCGAGACCAAAGAGGATGGGGAGGCGTGCGTAGCACCAGCCGGGCGTGCTCCAATCCGGTGCAAAGTTAGTCCCGAGATCCAGGGCGCGATGGATCGCAAATCGCTCTTGTACCACGACGAGTACGACTGCAACGACTGCCACGGCGGTTAGCAGGCCGGCGATCGTGAATTGAAACCGCGGTGAACGCATGAACCGCGATTGGAGCACGAAGACGGTTGAAGCGGCGATCAGCAGACAGCACAAGACACTCAGAAGCAGGCTTGCCTGGCTCCACTGGTCGGCGCGAGGCGGAACTAAAGTGCGCACAGGCTTCAGCACGTATACGAACGGCCAGCCGAAGCCCACATGCTTAGTGCCGTAGACCGGACCTTGCGCAAGAAACTGCGCATAGACGAGCGCTCCGGCGACTAGCAATCCTGCCAGCCAGGTGACCCAATCGACACGATACCAGCCGCGTTGCGACATACAGAGATTATCTTCCTCGTTCGTCTTCGTGCTCTTTGTGTTCTTTGTGGTTTCATCCCTCTTCGTCGTTGTGCCGCTAGGCGAGGATGTCGGGGACGACGCGACCGTAGACGTCGGTGAGGCGGAAGTCGCGGCCGGCGTAACGGTAGGTGAGCCGCTCGTGGTCGAGACCCAAGAGGTGCAGGATCGTGGCGTGCAGGTCGTGGATGTGTAAGCGGTTCTCCACGGCGCGGAAACCAAACTCGTCGGTGGCCCCGTAGGCCATGCCGCCGCGGACGCCGCCGCCGGCCAGCCACATCGTGAAACCGAAGTGGTTGTGGTCCCGCCCGTCGCCACCCTCGCTCACCGGCGTGCGGCCGAACTCTCCGCCCCAGATCACCAGCGTGTCGGCGAGCAGCCCGCGACGCTTGAGGTCCATCAACAGGGCCGCCATGGGGCGGTCGATGTCGGCGCAGAGCTTCTTGGTCTGCTCGTTGTGGTTGGTGTGGGTGTCCCAGGGCTGGCCGTTGCCGTAGTAGACCTGCACGAAGCGGACGCCGCGCTCCGAGAGCCGCCGAGCCAGGAGGCAGGCGTTGGCGAAGTGGCCCTCGCCGTATTCCTCGCGGACGGCGGCCGGCTCGGCCTCGAGTTGGAATGCGTCGGTGGCGGCGAACTGCATGCGGAAGGCGACCTCCATGGCCCGCAGCCGGGCATCGAGCGCATCGTCGCCGGCCCGGCCGAGACTGCGCTCTTGCTCCAGCCGCTTGAGCAGCTCGATCTGCCGCGATTGCACCGACGGCTCGCGCGAGGCGTGGCGCAGGAACGAGATCATCTGCCGCGGATCGAGCTGGGAATGATTGATGTACGTGCCCTGGTGCTCGCCGGGCAGGAAGGCGCTGGTCCACAATTCGGCGAACCGCACCGGCCGGCCCGGGCAGAGCACGACGTAGCCCGGCAGGTTTTCGTTCTCCGTCCCCAGGCCGTACAGGAACCATGAGCCCATGCTGGGCCGCGTGGGGATGATCGTGCCGTTGTTCATCATGAACAGGGCCGGCCCGTGGTTGGGATTGTCGGTGTGGAGCGAGCGCAGCACGCAGACGTCGTCGATCACCCGCTGGAAGTTGGGCAACAGGTCGCTGACCGGCAGGCCGCTAGAGCCGGAAGGGGTGAACGCGAAGGGGACCGGCATCAGGCCGCCGGTGGCGTTTTCGGTGCGCAGATTGACGGTGTCGGGCCGCTGGCCGGCGTACTGGTTGATGGCGGGCTTGGGGTCGAAGAGGTCGGCCTGGAACGGGCCGCCGTTCATGAAGAGCTGAATGACTCGCTTGGCACGCGGGGCAAAGTGCGTGGCATGCACCGCGCCGCCCGCGTCGGCAGCGAGCAGGGTGGCCAGGCTCAGCGTGCCCAGGCCTCCTCCCAGGCGGGAGAGGGCCTCGCGGCGGCTGATGCCGGCGGCGGCAAGCGGATCGCTGATTGGCGGGCTGGGATGGATCATGGGAACCTCAAGCTACCTCACGCGGAGCGTGAGGGCTACTAATCGATGAACATCAGTTCGTTGCTGGCCAAGAGCACTTCCAGGTATTGCCGCCAGGCCTCCGCGACTGCCGACGGTTCGCCGCCGGCCTCGCCGGCCTGGGCAAGGAACTCACGGGCGATCGTCACTTCGCCGACCGTCGGCTCGCGGCCGAACAGCAGTTGGTGGGCGCGGGAAACCTGCGCCTTGGTGTCTGCGGGCCGTTCGCTTTGGAGCCGGGCGGCCAACAGCTCCGCCTGGCGGCCGATAAAGGGGCTGTTGAGCACGTAAAGTTGCTGCAGGGGCGTTGTCGTGGGCAGCCGGGCAGGACTGTGAGCGGTGGGATCCGGAAAGTCGTAGAGGCGGAGCAGGTCGGCCAGCTCGCGCCGCTTGACGGTGCCGTAGATGGTGCGCCGACGGTTGGCGGGCTCGTTCAGTTCGGCCGGCGGTCCGCCGATCGAGCGGTCGAGCGAGTCGCAGGCGGCCAGCATGGCGTCGCGCCAGGCCTCGACTTCCAAGCGGCGGCGATTCATCCGCCACAGGTGGCGATTGTCGGGATCGACCGCCTGGCCGTCGGCGTGCGGCGTGCTCTGCTGCCGCCAGGCCGCCGAGAGCATGATCTCGCGATGCAGCCACTTCAGCGACCAGCCGCCGGCGATGAAGCGGGCCGCCAGGTCGTCGAGCAGCTCGGGGTGCGTGGGGCGGTCGCCCTGCGCGCCGAAATTGCTGGGCGTTTCGACCAGGCCGCGGCCGAAGTGATGCCGCCAGACGCGGTTGACCATCACGCGTGCGGCCAGCGGGGCCGCGTCGTCGAAGATGGCCTGGGCCAGGTCGAGCCGGCCGCTGCCATGCTGGAAGGGCTCGGGCGTGCCTTGGGAGAGGACGGCCAGGAAGCGGCGCGGCACGACGTCGCCGGGATTGAGCGGATTGCCCCGAATGTGCAGGGGGACGTCTTGCGCCTGGCCCGCGCGGTACTCGACCATCGTGCGGTGCGGGCCGTCGGGCAAAACGTGCACGCTGGCATCGTCGACGGCGAAGGCCAACGGCTCGTCGATCGCGGGGGTGGCCTTGCGGAGGGCTTTGATCTGGGCCTTGAGCTCGTCGGCCTTGGTCTTGTCTTCGGGCGGCACGGGGTTCTGGGCCAACAGCTTGTCGACCTGCGCTTGCATGGTGCGGAGCTCGTCGAGCGTGGCCAGCAGGCCGGCGGCCTCGCCGGCGGGCAATAGCGGCCTGGGGACGAGCCGCGTGCTGGCCAGGACGCCGGCCAGCGCGTAGTAGTCGTGCTGGGCGACCGGATCGAACTTATGGTCGTGGCAGCGGGCGCAGGCCACCGTGACTCCCAGCAGCGTGCTGGTGAGCGTGTTGACGCGCTCCTCCCACTCCTCGGCCACGACGACCTGGATCACGCCCGGCGCGAGCTTCAGCTCCTTCCAATACGTGGGGCTGAGTCCCAGGAAGCCCAGGGCCGCGATGTCCTCGACCCGCGCATCGGGCACGTGGTCGGCGGCCAACTGCAAGGTGACGAAGCGGTCGTAGGGCAGGTCGCGGTTCAGCGCGTCGACAATCCAATCGCGATAGAGCCAGGCGGCGCCGGAACCGGCCCAGGGCTCGGGCACGTCGCAATAGCGGACCAGGTCGAGCCAGTAGCGGCCCCAGCGCTCGCCATAATGGGGCGAGGCGAGCAGGCGCTCGATGAGCCGGGCGTAGGCGTCGGGCGAGTCGTCGCGGACAAAGGCCTCAATCTCTTCCGGAGTGGGAGGCAGGCCGACCAGGTCGAAGCTCGCCCGGCGGATGAGCGTGCGGCGGTCGGCGCGGGGCGAGGGACTCAAGCCGCTGGTTTGCATGGTGGCCATCAGGTATGCGTCGATGCGGCGTTCGATCCAGGCCTGCCCGGCTGCCGGAGCCGGCGGCACTTCGACCAGCGGCCGGAACGACCAGAACTGTTTGCCCTGCTCGATGTCGATGGGTTGCCCGGCGACGGGTTGGCCGGCGCTGGAAAGATCCGGCCCGGTCGTTGGAGGAAACGGCGCGCCGCGCTCGACCCAGGCCGCCAGCTCGGCGATGGCGGCCTCCGGCAGTTGCCCCGCGGGCGGCATCTGGACCAGCTCGTGCGTATAGCGGACCGCCTGGATCAGCAAGCTGTCGTCCGGACGGCCTGGGACCACGGCCGGCCCGCTGTCTCCGCCGCGGGCGATTCCATCGGCGTTATCGAGCAAGAGGCCTGCTTGCGGCGTCTCGGCCTGGCGCGAGTGGCACTCGTGGCAATGTTCGACCAGCAGCGGGCGGATGCGGCTCTCGAAAAAGGCGTAGTCGTCTGCGGTGGGGATCGGACGACCAGGCGTTTCGGCCGCCTGGCCGGCAGGCGGTTCATCGCTGCGCGCGCTCGCGGCCGCCAGCACGACGCAGAGAGCGGTCAAAGGAATAAGAAGCTGTATCCGCATATCGCTGCAAGCTGGTTTTGAATGGCCAGTTCCAGGTTAACGCATGGACGGCCGTTGATACAAGGCGGCGGCCGCGAAACGAAAGGGGGGAGCAGCCGGGGTTCAGGTTGCTGCCGTGTTCAGGCGGCGCAATAATGGCGCGCATGGCCGATTCCGGATCAAGCGCGCCGCCCGCTGGACGTCAGCGCTTTCAGTTTGGCCTCCGCACGTTACTGGCCGCAGTTACCATCCTCTGCCTGGTGCTGGGCGCATGGATTGCGTTGTATGTCAGCCAGCGGCAAAAAAGGCTCCTTGCTGCCATCGAAGAGCGAGGGGACGTGCGTTACAGGGGCGACGGCCGAACTTCAAAAGGCCTTGCCGCAGTGTGCGATAAGCCACCGGCATTCTGTCAACATGTATTGAATCCCAGGGCCGTCATCACTCGCCGGCGGCCTTCACTTCTCGCGCTTTGGCATGGGGGGCTTGTCCTGGGGCTTCAGGTGGTCCGCGGGCGTGTCGACGTGGTCTCCCAGCGCCTGCTCGACATACAGCATCTTGACCAGGACGAGCGCGCAGGCGACCAGCGGCGTGGCCAGCAAAAGGCCGAGCGGCCCGACCAGGATGCCAAGGAAGATCTGCGCCACAACGGTCAGCACGGGCGGCAAGTGCACGGTGCGCTGGTGGATCAGGGGCGCGATCAGCAGGCCCTCGACCTGCTGGACGCCGATGTACAGCATCGTCACGTACAGGGCCTTCATGGGATCGTCGGTGAAGGCCAAGAGGATGGCGGGAACGGCGGCGACGACGGGGCCGATGTTGGGCACGAAGTCGAGCAGGAAGGCAAGCAGGCCCAAAACGGGCGCCAGCGGCACGCCGAGCAACCACAGCCCAAGGGTGGTGAGAATGCCGACGATCGTCATCGTGATCAACTGGCCGATCAGCCACCACCGCAGCGTGTAGCCCAGGGCCGCCAGCACGTCGCGGGCCCGGCCACGGTAGCGAGGCGGCACGAGCCGCAAGATTCCACTCGCGTAGAGCACGGGGTCCAGGGCCAGGTAGACTCCGATGAACGCCACGACGAAGAAGCTGAACAGTGCGCCGGTGGTCCGGGAGACGAAGCCCGTGGCGCGGGAAATCACCTCGGGCCCGGCTGGCTGCAGGTCTTCGAGCGACGGAAGTTCGCGGAGGAGCAACTGACCCCAGCGGTATTCTTCGAGGCGGCCGCGGATGGCTTCGACCGAGCGGGGGATCTGTTGCGTGAGCTGGTCTAGTTGCCTGCCGATCGGCGGGGCGGCGAACCAGCCGACCGCGCCGAGCACGACCACGCCCAAGACCAGGACGACCAGCACGGACCACTTATCGGGCAGGCCGGTCGCCGAGTTGACCAGATCGGCCGCGGCGCGGAGCAACACCGCCAGCAGCACGCCGGCGAACACCAGCAGCAAGACATAGCTGGCGTACCAGAGGAACACCACGAGCAGGAACAATCCCAGGGCCGTGGCGGTGGGAATCAGCACGCGGCGGCGATAACTCCACGGCTCGGTGGACGGCGGTGACACTTTGGGATCCATGCTGTATTTTCACTCCGCCAGGCGGGCGCCGAGCGTCACGAGGTCGTTGAAGCGGTCGACGGGCTCGCGGGCGGACCAGGCGATCCCACGCAATAGCAGCAGCCGGAAGAGCGGGTCGTCGAAGGTCCAGGAGTAGTGACCGGGAATCGAAACCACGACGCGGCCACGGCCCTGCTGGACGGCCCAGACGAGCGGCTGCGGCTCGGCTTCCTCGATGCCGTCGGCCAGCAAGTCGACGCGCGCCGGGCGGCCAGTCAGCCGCCAGTAGCTCTCGTCATGAAGATCCAGCTTCTCGAAATTGCGGGTGATCGGGTGGCCGGAGCGAAAACGCAATTCCAGCGGGCCGTGGCGAAAACGGCTGTGGCCGTCGCGCCAGGCCAGGCCGATCCGCTGGGCAAAACCCTCGGCATCGGGACCGCCGCGGACGGCGAAATGGATCGAGACCAGCCCGCCGCCCCGCGCCAGAAACGGATCGATGTCCGCCGCGCGCTGGGGAGTCCAGGTGCCCAGTTGGTAAAACATCAGCACGTCGGCCGAGCGGAATTGCTCATCGCTGGGCCACTCCCAGGCGGTGGTCACGCGGGTGTCGTCGGCCGCCGCCAGCAACTCGCTCCAGGCTTTTTGCCAGGCCGGGTAGTCGTGCTCGCCGGGGCCATGGTCCTTGGGTCCCGCCACCAGCACGATGTTCAAGCGGCGGCCAGGGGCAGGGTTCTCCGGCGCGCCGCCCAGCGCGCGCTCGACCTCGGCCCGGTTGCGCGGCGGTGGCGGCGGGGTTGGCGAATCCTGCGGCATCCGCGGCCCTGGGCCGAGCAGGTAGGTGAGCAGGTCGCGCAGCTCGTCCGCCGTGAGCTGCTTGGCGACGTCGGCCGGCATGATCGACAGCGAAGCGGGCGCCATCTCCTCAATCTCGGAGCGGTCGATGGTGGTCACGTCGCCTTTTCCGTTCGCCACGTGCAGCTTGTCTTGCTCGCTGCGGACGGTCCCCTCGAGAAGCCGGCCGTCGGTCAGCACCATCTGGTACGTGACATGGTCGGGATTGATGGCGTAGCTCGGCTCGGTCACGTCCCGCAGCACCGAGGCGTAGTCGCGCTGCCGCAGATTGGAGAGGTTGGGACCGATCGACGCGCCTTGGCCATCCACGGCATGGCAGCGCGAGCAGGCGACCCGCTCGCTGAAGAAGACCTTGCGGCCGCGGGCCCAGCTTCCGCCTTCGAGCTCGGGAATCGCCCGCACGGTCGGGGACTCCTCCAAGCCGTGCCCGCGCGTGGCCCAAGGCAGAACAAAACGCGCCAGCGGCATGGCTCGCGGCCGCGGGTCGTCGCCGGTGTGCCAGGCCAGCGAGAGGTCGGCGCCATCGGATCCGGTGCCAAGGTGAACCGTGAGCGGCAGCGGACCGTCGGCCTCGGGCACGACCGACACTGTGACCAGCTCACCCGGCTGGTGGCCGGAAACCCGCTGGACCATGCCGGCCGACGCATCGACTTCCATGCGGCCCGCGGATGAAAGACTCAGCGTGACGTGCTCGGCCGGCAACTCGTAGTCGATCCGCGATCCGGGCTGCACGGCCGGCCGCAGCATCTGGGACAGGTCGAGCCTGGTGCGCAGCGTCAGCCGGCCGGGCTCTTTCATTGCCGACCACAACAAATCATGGTCGGCACTATTGGCCGTGAGTGCGCGGGCGACACCCAGATCGAGGTGGGGTAGCCAACCCTGCCAGACTCGCTGGCCATCGTCGGAGCGCCACTCGGCGGCGGCCCCGTTCAGGCGATACTCCAAGTCGATCGCGGCCACCTGCGGCACCTCGTCTGTCGGCCGCGGCTCATCCGGTTGATGGCCGTGCCCCGTGCCGGCCAGCGTAATTGCATAGCCGGCGGACTGTTCCTGGCGCGACGTCGTGAGCACCAGCGTGCGGCGGTCGCTGGTGACCTGGACCGAGTGCACGTCGAGATCGAAGCGGGGCGAGAGCAACTGGTCGTGGACCGCCTGGTAGCCTGGCCGCAGCGCCTCGAAGCGATCGCCGGCGGCGACGTAGCGGCCGAATTCGATCGACACGTTCGACGTCAATTCGCCCAGCCAGCCGGGATCGAGCGGCGCGTCGAAGGCGATGCGCACTTCGTGCGGCGACTGCGCCCAGACAGCCACGGGCTGAGGGGTTTTTCGGTCGCGAAACTCGATCTTGTAGAGCTTGCCGGTCCCCGCCGGCCCGGCGCCCCAATCGGGCCCGCCGCTGTGCACCGCCACGACCAGCTCGCCCCGCGGCCCCGGGCAGGCGTCGACGGCCAGCATGTCGAGCACCGCCAGTTGCTGGTTCCGCGCCACGTAGCCGGCGGGCGTTTTGACCAGCTTCGTGCGGTAAAGCTTGCCGCGCGAGTAGCCGCAGACCAGCGCGTCGCCGGCCCACCACGCGGGACCGAAGGCCTGGTTGCCATCGCCGGGCTCGTTGAAAACCAGCCCGCACGTCGATTGGTGCTGCGGCCGGTAATCGAACACGCTGGGCTCGTCAATCACAGCCGGCAGGTGGCTGGGATGCCTGGGCGGAAAGCCGTAATGCCGCCCCTCTTCCAGGTGCAGCAGCTCGTCGAACGGATTGCCGTTGGCCAGCCAGGTGGCTCCCTCCTGGTCGGTCGCGAACAGGTCGCCGTGCCGGTTGAAGGCCATCGCCACGGGGAAGCGAATCCCGGCGCAGAGAACCTCGCGGCTCTTGAAATCGGGGGCGACCTTGAGCACGGTTCCCCGCTCGCTGGCCAGGCGGTAGCCGGCATGGCCTTGCGGATCGAGCAGGTAAGGGTTGGTAAAGTCGGCGGCGCCCAGGCCGAAATAGAGGCTGCCGTCACGCTGGTCGAAGGCCACGCCCAAGGCGTCCACGCCGTGGGGCAGCTCCGGCCAGCCCTCGGCGACGATGATTTCGCGTTCGGCCTGGTCGTCTCCGTCTTCGTCGACAACCAGCGAGCACTTTCCCTTCGAGGCCACGAACAGTCCTTCGCCGGCGGGGTAACCGGGAGGCGTGAGCGCCATGCCGATGGGGCTGCGCAGCCGTCCCTGGTTGTCCCAAAAGAGTTTTGCCTGGTCTTCCAGCCCGTCGCCGTCGGTGTCGTGGAGCAGGTAGACGTTGCCGTCGTAGGCCAGGGCCACGAGCTTGCCATCGGGCCGATAGCGGACGTTGTTGACGTTGGGCAGCTCCACGGGAAGCTGCCTGGCGGCGAAGCCGGGCACGAACATCTGCACGCTCGGGCAGGGGACGCTCTGAAGGCGCTTGCCGCCGCCGGCGGGGCCGGGCAACTCGATCTTGGCAGTCATGAGCCCGGCATATTTGCCGGCCAAGTAGCTTTCGACCTCGCGCCGCTGGCGCTCGTCGAGGAGGCGGCCATAGACGAGCAGCTCGGCCACGTCGCCTTCGAGAAACCCGCGGACGTTGGCCGGCCCCGCGTTGTTGTAGAAGCGGGCACCGAGCGTCACCTGGTCGGCGTGCAACACCGAGGCCGCCCGGTCGCGCGCGCCGCCGGCGCGGCCGTCGATCCAGACTCGAGTGCCGCCGGGGCCGGCCGCCGAAGCCAGCACGATGAGCCGCGGCACGCCGAAGGGGGACGGGTCGCCGAGCAAGTTCATCCAGGCCCCGAACCCCGGGCCCTCGACGTTGAGGGTTTCGAAGCGGACGGACGGCAAGGGGCCCAGATCGAGGTTCAAACCGGTCTGGTAGTCGTTGCTTTCCGCGCGGTTGAGGGCCAACAAGCCGCGGAATTCGCCGGCGCTCGAAAATGGGTTGGTGACGATGAAGATCGTACACTCGGCATACTGCCGGCCCAGTCCTTCGCGCCTGAGATGATCGTCGAGGCCGTCGAACCGCGCCACGCCCGTCTCGGCGATCTCGCGGTAGCGAGGCCGGGCCGCTTCGTCCGGCTGCTCCAGGTGCCGCTGGTGGCCGGAGGCGTCGTACAGGCGGTCGATCAGGTCGCCGTCGGCCAGCGCCGGGAGGTCTTGGTCATTGTCATTGTCATTGTCTTTGTCTTGGGCTCGCCGGGCCGCGTTCTGGGCGGACACGTCGATCCAGAGGTCGAGCCCCTCCCGGAGCTCGAGTCGCGCATCGGCCCAGGCGGGCATTTCCACGGGTTCGGCGGCCTGCAGCGTAGTGGCGGCCAGCAAGGCGGCGGCGAGCAG
>JBBDNX010000746.1:0-1903 GCA_040877345.1 Pirellulales bacterium | reverse complement strand
ACTTCCCGGTGGTCGTGCCCTACTTCATGCGCGAGATCATCGAGGAAATCAGCGTGGCGGCCCGCCGCTCGAAGTTCATCGACCAGCAGTCGGGCGTCAGCGCCCGCTTCAGCATCGCCAATTACCGCACCATGGTGGCCAGCGCCCGCCACCGCGGCGCCCGGCTGGGCGAGCGGCCCGCCGTGCCGCGGATCAGCGACCTGGGCCACCTGGTCTCCTCCTCGCTGGGAAAACTCGAGCTGGACATGATGGGCAGCCACCAGATGTCCGAGCGCCAGGTGCTCGAGTCGGTGATTGCCGAGGCGATCAAGACGGTGTTCGAGGAATACATCGACCGGCACGGCCTGGAAGAGATCGGCCATATTTTCAGCCAGGGCGTCAAGATCGAGGTCGGCGACATGCTCCCCTCGGCCGTCTATGCCCAGCGGCTGGCCCGCGTGCCCCCCGCCTGGCAGAAGGCTTTTGAGGTGAACGCGGCCGCCGACCCCGCCGTGCGGGCCTCCTGCGTCGAGTTCGTGCTGGCCGGCCTCTATGCCACCGACCGCATCTCCCGCGCCCAGCGCCACGGCCGAATCACCTACGAAATCCGATGACCGTGCCGCATGTCCGCCTTCGGCAGAACCAATGACCAATGACCAATGACCAATGACCAATGACCTTGAATCCTCCCTCCCATCCTCTCGGCGGCGTCATCCACACGTACCAGCGGTACGACCCCAGGAATTTCCCCAGCCCGACGCAGGAACCGCCCGACCTGGTCTCCTCCGCCTTCGACCACGTGCTCACCTACGGCAGCATGCGCGAGCTGACCGAGGAAGAGCTGGCCCGCGCCATCCACCTCGATCCCAGCCAGATCGCCGGCCTGGGTCCTAGCCTCGAAGCGCTGCGCCAGAAGCTGCTGGAGCGCAAGCGGCGGATCCTGGAAAAGTACGAGACGGGCCGCGTCCTCAAAGAAGCCGGCCGCCTTTACCGCGACGTTGGCGAGCGGATCAAGCCGCCCAAGCAGCTCCGCAAGCAGTTCAAGCAGGCCTTCGAGGACGAGCAGCTCCGCGAGCTGGAACAGCTCTGGTATCGCGCCGGCGGCGAGCGCTCGCCGTTCGCCGCCCAGTTGTTGGCCCTGGCCGACCGGCTGGGCGACAAGTACCAGTTGGAAGAGATGGCCTCCAAGTACGAGTTCACCGGCCGCACGCCGCTCTCGGTGCCCGAGGGCCTGGCCGTCAAAGAGGAGCTGGACGAGATCGACAAGCTGCTCAAGCAGCTCGAAGAGGCGGCCAAGACCGCCCAGATCGCGGTGATCGACATGGACCAACTGGCCCGCTTCGCCGAGCCGGGCGACATCGAGCAGCTTAGCGCCTTGCAACAGCAGATCCAGGACTATCTGCGCGAGCTGGCCGAGCGGCAGGGGTTGGCCTCCAAGGGCCGCTCTTTCGAGCTCACTCCCAAGGCGTACCGCTTGTTCCAGAACAAGCTCTTGGAAACCATTTTCAGCAGCCTGCAGGCCTCGCGCACCGGCCGCCACCAGGGGCCGGTCGTGGGGGAGGGGGCCGTCGAGCTGGCCCACACCAAGCCCTACGAGTTCGGCGACTCGGTGGCCAACATGGACATTCCCGCCTCGCTTACCAACGCCATGATCCGCGGCGGCGCGGGGCTGCCGATCCGCGTCAAGCCCGACGATATCGAAATCCACCGCACCCGCAACACGCCCAAGTGCGCCACCGTGGTGCTGATGGACATGAGCGGCTCGATGCGCTACGGCGGGCAGTACATCAACGTCAAACGCATGGCGTTGGCGCTCGACGGGCTGATGCGCCGCGAGTATCCCGGCGATTTCCTGCAATTCATCGAGGTCTACAGCTTCGCCAAGGTGCGGCATTCGAGCGAAATCGGCAGCCTGATGCCCAAG